>DATHMF010000025.1 GCA_035487355.1 Terriglobales bacterium
AGGCGGGTCCATGCGAACCCGCGTCCTTGTTCGCGCTAATGATGTGTGCACCGGGAAGTGGTGGAAAGCGCCGGCGGTCGTGGTGGATTTGACCCTGACGATCAACCCGGCCCAACAGCCGCTCGCCCGCATCGAGGATCGGCCCAATCGGATATACCGGCACTGACTTGCGTGATGGCGTCGAGTGCTGGTCTTTGGGAAACTGAGGCCCGGGAAACGTGAACATAGGCTGCAGAGTCCCGCCGGCGATACCCGGCGCTTTCGCAAGGTGATAGCCCCAGATTGCGCCATTGATCCCGGAGAATGACGTCGCGGTCAGTCCATTGGTCTGTCCGAGGTAAGCCCCATCTACCTCACATCGGTCGTAGGAATAGATTTCGGAATAGATCTGTTCCATATCTGCATGCAGCAGTGAAGCATCCATCTTTGCGACGGAGAGCTTCATCACATTGATGTAGCCGTGGCCACTTGCTCCTGGATTCATATAGCCCATGCAGTGTCTTGGCAACGGGCCCACAGCGCCGTTCACCACTGATTCCAGCGAAAACTCGCGGTTGCCATTCGTCGCCAACCTCTGGTTCAGAACCGGGTTTCTTGTCTTTACTGATTTCATGAACACCCCTGAGCAACAGTGTGTCTCCCAACTGGCATTACGTGGCGTTTGAGCCAGTCCAGCACAATTGAGCAAAGCTCAATCCGGCAACTGGAAAAAGAGTGGTCGGCCTCCAGCACAACATCATCAACGGAGGACGATCCAGCTTCCAGCAAAGCGGCAGCGAGCGGATGCTGGTGTTCTTCTACCGGCAACTCCCAATCGTGCGTGGCGCCCACCATCAAAACAGGACGATCACGAAGCGCGTCGATTTGAGCAAGCAGGTCAAATTGGTCCGCGTGCTCCAGCAACTCCTCCAAAAGAAACTCCGCGCTCTTGGCGCGAATCGGCCGGCCCTCCCCAACAGTGGCTTGCAGGTACTTGAGCCAGGCAACGCGCTCCTGTGTGTCGGTCTTGTAGAGTTTGGCGTCCGCGCCCATGTTCTCAAGGCCCATCGCCACCGCAGCGCACACCCCCGGCTCACTCGCTGCCACGTAAATCGAAAGCCAGGCGCCAAGGCTGTGGCCAGCAAGCACGATGCGTTCAGGGTCCACGCGGTAGCCCGCTCTTGCTGAAGACGACCTCAAAAATCGGATTGCCGCCAGCACATCTTCAACCGAATTCTTCCAGGAGAACAAACCGCCACTGCCCCATGCGCCCCGATAGTGAAAGAAGAGAACGTTCATTCCATCGCGCCGCAGAAACTGAGCGAGATCGAGGCCACGCTCGTTGCCCGGATAACCATGGAGGAGTATTACGGTCGGATGAGGCCCCTCGCCGGCGGCAAGATAAATGTGGCCATTCATCTGCGTACCTGCGACCGGGATAGCCAGCTCCACCATGGCGGCTGGATGTTGACTGTCCGTATCCGGCAAGTTTGCGATTGCCGGACCATCCGCGTTGACTGGTTCGTGGCGAATGCTTTGCATCTGTTCTTGTCTCTTGCTTCTGGTCTGTACACCTCTTGGCGCGGTATCGATATACGGCGATCAAGGGCGCACTTGTCAGAGATCTCCTGGTCGAGCATGACTTCCATTTCCATTCACGTTTCCACTCTCATCCGAAGGGACCGCAAAAACCGCGGCGACCAGCAACGGAAATGCGATGCTCGCTTCACAGTTCACCTTGACGTGTTCGGCATCTGGTTTGATCTTCGCCCAGGAGATGGCCTCTTCCGGATTTCCGCCGCTATCCGAGGCGTCGTATTCCACGGCGGTTGAGATATAGACTGCGTAATGCAGGCCATCCCTGAAAATATTGGCATTCATCACGAAGTGCTTCGCCGGACCGCCGCCCAGGATGATTGCGCCCGTCTTCTGCTGGGCGATGACGAATTTAAAAATGCGATGGCTGTCCCCCACGATATCCAGATAAAAGTCCGGATGTCGCATTCTGGCGAACATCAGCAGGTCGCCGATGGCTCCATCCGTAATGGCTGGACAGAAGACTGGAATATCGTTCTTGCTTGCCCAGTAGAGCATTGAACTGGGATGGTTTGCCTCTTTGCCCAACTCACAAATAAATTCCGATACGGAAAAGGGCGTTCCCCGGGCTTTTGATTCCTGGTAGATGCGTTCCAGGAATGGCTGCATGAAGCCTTCAAAATCCATGTAGCGGTCATAGGGTGCAAAGATGTTTCCAATTCGGCCAAAACCTTCTTCGCGCAAGGTCTTACCTAATGCGGCAAAATCACCCAGTACGAAAGGTTGCAGCGTCTTAATGACGTCTTCTTCCACCGCGCCTGCTGACATGCACAACGCATGAACATGCTTGTGCTGCACCAGATATCGAATGATGTCCCGCACCCCGGAACTGCCCATATTCGAAGTGCACGTCAGGAATATGGTGGCCTTGTCTGCCACCATATGTTTCACGATCTCAATAGCTTTGGCCAGTTTGCTGGCCTGAATGCCGGTGCTTCCCAGGCTGGCGAAGAATTCCTTGAGATCAAATCTACGGTTAAAATCGTAGCCCCTGACTTCCGGAAGGATCTTCACCTCTCGCTCGCGTTCTGTGACCTTTTTGTCAAACTTCGCGTAATCTGAGTTCTGTAGCTGAATGGGAACCTCCCTGAAACGGCAGCAATCAATCTCTTCGCCTGTTTTGGTTCATTGAGAATTCGCCGATGATCGAACGACGGCAGGCTCATCTCTCCGTGTACTAAACGCTAATTCCAATGAAATTCCTTCGTCGATGAAATGAAATTGATTGAAGCAGACCCTAGGTAGTGGGTCAGTCTGGAAGCCCAGTCCGGGATCACTTCCGGATGGCCGACGATCTGGGAGTCGATCCGTCAATGACCACAAGCCCGTTTGTGGATAGCTTCCGGCTTGCCGATAAACCGGGTGTTACCGCGTAGTGGCTTGAAATCGAATTATGATGGCGGCCACTTCTGCGGAGGGGCTTATTCGCTCGATTTTGAGAGACCTGGCGTGGGCTGGGGCCGTCGCTATTAGTGCAGCGCTCAGGAGCCCTTCCGCTCGATGCCTAAGTAGCCCAGAAATGAGCGCAGGAGCTCGCTCTTAAGCCGCTGGTCGTCTCTTGGAATCACAGCCTGCCAGTTCCGCATATCATGATCCACGAAAATCAGTTCTATCAAAGCGCTAATCAGCATCATAAGGGCAAAAGACGTTGCCATTTGCGGGTCGGGATGTTTGATCTCCTTGCGATGCAACAAAAACAAGTCGACCAGGTATTGGTGTGTGCGCATCTCCAGCCTAGTCACTTTCCTGTAAAACGAGGTGTGATCGCGGCCCTGCGCGAACTGGCGGAGGGCACGCATCAGTCCGGCGTTGGCGCGGTAGCTGACCAGCATGTTATTGATGAGCTGCTCGGCAAACACGGCCAGCGGAATCTGGCGCGCCATGGCGGGAGTGAGCATCATGCGCAGCCTCTCGTCATTACGCTCCATGATGCCGACGATCACCGTTTCGAGCAGCGCGTCCTTGTCAGGGAAACGGCGATAGATGGCCCCGGGCGTCAATCCCGCGTGCTGGGCAATACGCGGAATAGTGGCGCCCTCTAGTCCGTGCTGTCCCAGGACTTCCGCCGCTGCCTTCAACAGCTTACGCACTGATTCCCGGCTGCGGGTTTGTTGGGGAGCGAGTGTCTTGTTGGCCATGGCCGTCCTTTATATCTATATCAGCTCGGCTAAATAATACTTGACACGAATGTAAATGTAAATATACATTTACATTACGCGAAGCAAACACGTACCGCGCGCACTTTTTCGGGGCCTTGTCCCACCGGTAAACGCATTGAGGAGATTTTTATGATGCAGCACCCGCTTTTCTTGTTTCTCCTGGTCGTTGCTCCTATTTGGGATTTGTACGCCATCCCGAAGTTGAAGCGTAATCCCAGTTCCGAACATAAAATTCGCTACTATAAGATGCTTTGCGCCTGGATGTGGATTGCCACTGCGCTTGCCGTTGTTGCCATTGGCTTCCGCCCGTTGTTCACCATCAGCCCTTCGCCCGGTGAAATCTCCTGGCTATTACTGCACCCTTGGGTTCGCTACCTGGTAGAAGCGCTTATCGCGATCGCTGTTATTATTATCGTGGTGCTTCCGGTCGGCGTTGTGATCTGGAAAAAGCTCACGAAGCGGCCACTGAAGTATTCCGCTGCTGCCGCCTTAAAATCGTTCAGCTACTTCTTGCCCGCAACCTGGACCGAGCGCCACTGGTGGGTGTTCGTTAGCATCACAGCGGGAGTCTGCGAAGAAACTCTCTTCCGCGGCTTCATACTGCACTACTTACACGTTTTCCCCTGGGCGCTGAATCTTACGCCGGCGCTGCTGATTTCCTCAGTCATCTTCGGAGTTCACCACCTCTATCAGGGTGCTGGCGGAGTCGCAGGGACTGCGATCGTCGGCATTCTTTTTGGCCTATTGTTTCTGCTGACCGGAAATCTTCTGCTTCCGATTATGTTCCATGGCATGATGGATCTGCGCATGCTGGCCATATTGCGGCCTCCGGCTGATACACCATCCTAAGAATCGACGGGCAACACCGAAACAAATCCATTCACACTCATGCGACTATGCTTTTCCAAAATGACCCCACTACCAGACCCTGCCCCAGGTAGTAATTCTCAGGAGATTGTGGTATCCAACGGAGTACCGAAGGAGTTTCACCGCATCTGCATGTATGCTCCTTCAGTGCACGCAGATGTTGTGCTTGCCTGAGTTCAGTTGCCTGATGCTGCAAGCTTTGCCTGATCTCATCTTTGATTCTCCCTCTGCCGACACGTTGGCAGATGACGCTGCCTTCTGGCAGCTCTACGGTTCTTCGTTTCCTTCCTCGGAACGCGAACCTCGCAACGTAATTTTGGAAAGCCTTCGCAACGGCGTCGGACTTGCGGTTCGCGCCCGCGATGGCGCCAGCACGGTTGGTTTTGCTACCAGCCATTTACTGCGGAAACCTCCCGTTCTTTTCCTTGTTTATCTCGCGGTTGCTCCAGAGCTGCGCTCCCGTCACATGGGTAGAGACTTATTCGAAAGAATCTGGTCTACGGGCACACAGCGGTACCTGGAAAGGGGATTAAGGCCCGCAGGCATGGTCTGGGAAGTTGCAATCCCTGACCCTGCCTCAGGCCGGCAGGAGCTCGAACAACATCATCGCCGCGTTGCTTTCTTCACACGCCTTGGCGCGCATGTTCTATTGGGAACCTACGTTCAGCCCCCGGTGGATGGTGTTGCTTCGGTGCCTATGCACCTGATGTTTCGGTGCTCCCCCGGCGGATCGGTACCTGACGACTCAGCCCTTACCTCCCTTGTGCGAGCCATCTACTTTGAGAAATATCACGAGGCAAACAGGATTCCACGGCCGCTACTTGAAGAACTGCTTCTACTGAATCACTAACAGAAACATTGGCGGACTTCGCCATCGCCAAAGGTTCACGCCTTCAAAACTGGGGTAAGTCGTGTATTTTTTAGTGGTTGCCATTTCGAAACTAGTTCCATTTTGGGACGGATATTTATTAGAACCCCGCTGGATTTTTGACTTCACACTTGACCGCACGAAAAAGACGCGAAGCAATCCGATCAAAAGCCTCAACCGGCACAGCATGGCTAATCTTAGTTTTGGCGAACACAGTATTTTCGTTGTAAAATCGGCAACCGCCACTTGACCAACTACGGCAAACTTAATTCCAGTGACCTGATCGCGGAGTGCATTGCTACCAGGACCTCAGCAGCCTGGGAGGAGTTTGTGCGTCGGTTCCAGCCTCTGATTGCAGGGGTAGTAGCGCGCACCGCGAGTCGGTGGCAGCTCGTTTCCCCCGCCCTGGTTGACGACTTGGTTCAGGAAACCTACCTGAAACTCTGTACTCAGGAATTCCGGCGACTGCGCGAGTTCGAAAGCCGTCACAACGACGCCATTTATGGGTTCCTGAAGGCAGTTGCCTACAATGTTACCCTCGACTACTTTAAGGGCCACAACGCAGCCAAACGAGGCTCGAAGCTTCTGAATAATACGGATTTCGATGTTTCACTAAGAGTGGAGGGACAGGAGAGCCCCACAGAGGATACGGTGTTGCTGCGGGAGATCGAAGATCTGATTGGCGAAGTCGCTGAAAAAGAAAGGGATAAGGTCGTATTCCTACTTTACTATCGGCAAGGCTTCACGGCCAAGACAATTGCAGAAATCCCAAGCATCGAGCTCACCGAGAAGGGCGTCGAAAGCTGCCTGCACAGGTTAACCGAGCGCTTAAGAAAGCGTGTAGTCGGACGGATTTCGTAAGCGGCTTGTTTTAAAGGTAAAGATATCAAAGATATATGAAAGGGATAATGCCAGAATTGTCGTCAATAGTAGGAGGTTGGAATTGAGAGAGGCCAATGAGCATCCGGCGCCAGAAGAGATTTGGCGCGTTCTGCTCTCCAGTGCCGGTGCAGAGAAACCCGGCCTTGAGAAGGAGTTGCAGGAACACATTGACCATTGTCCCCAGTGTGCCCAGATTAAAGAAGATTACATAACAATCAGGTCCAGACTTTATGAACTTGGCAGAGCGCCCGGCCATGAAGCTCAAAATGAATGCTCGGCTTCTGCTACCTGGGTCGAGCTTGCCACTGGATTATTGCCCCGTGATGAGACTCTCGAACGTCTCAAGCATGCATCATCATGTCCAGCGTGCGCTGAAGAATTGATGTACGCGCTGCAAGCTACCGCATCCAGTGAGCCGGCGCCCCCGGATATTCTGCAACATCTTGAATCTGGAACCGAGGGGTGGCAGCATGCCCTTGCAGCGCAAATGGCTTCGCGGGCCGTTTTTCCCCCGGCCGATATGACCCCCAAGGTTAGTTCCAGCCGCAAAAAAATCTGGCTGTTCGCCCCGCGCCAATGGGCCTATGCCGGGCTGGCTGCCGCGCTTGCACTAGCCGTAGGTATAGGACTCTTCTCGTATCTGCGCCCCAGCTCTCCGCAAAAGCTGATTGCCATCGCTTACTCGCAGCAAAGAACAGTTGACCTACGCATTCCCGGCGCTGGCTATGGCCCCATTAAGGTGGAACGGGCCAACGGGCAATCGCAACTCAACAGCCCGCAAGCACTGCTGGAAGCTGAAGCCCTTATTAAACAAGGGTTGGAGAAAACTCCAGATGATCCCAACCTTCTTCGCGAGAAAGCGGAGGCGGACCTGCTCAACCGGGACTACCAGCCGGCCATTGAAACCCTGAATCATGCCTTGCGTCTCCAGCCAAATTCGTTTTACTTGCTGGTCGACCTGGCGACCGCTCAGTTTGAACGAGCGGAAGCCACTTCCAGCCCGGCTGACTATGAAGCCGGCCTGCAGTACCTCGGCGACGCGATCCGCATGGAACCGAACAATCCTGTCGGCCTTTTTAATCGCGCCATCATTTACGAGCGTCTTTATCTTTACGATCGCGCCATTGCCGATTGGGAGCAGTTTCTGAAAGTCGAAACCGATCCCGGTTGGAAGAAAGAAGGCGAGCAACGTCTGCAACAGCTTCGTCAACGGGAGCAGAAGCGCAGTTCAAGGCACGTACCCGAGCGCTTGACACTTGCCCAGTTCAAGGAAGATCTGAAGACCAGGCAGGCCACAGGGATCGAAGAATACCTGGAAGTTGCCGAGCGCCAGATACTGCCCAAGATTTCCGCAGCCACGGATCGCGACGAGAATTACCAGACGGCGCTGGCGCTGGCGAATGAACTGAAGTTCAGGCATTCGGATCAATTTCTCACAGATATGCTGCTCCAGGCCGGCCAGCCAGATTCTCAACGCGCCATGAAACTTTTAGGCCAGAGTTCTTCCGCCAACCATAGCGGCCATCACGACGAAGCCTATACGGCGGCCGCACAGGCGGCAGCGATCTTCCAGAAGTCAGGCAACGTGGCCGGCGCGCTGGCATCACGATTTGAGCAAACTTACGCGCTGCAGTTCGAGTCCAAGGCCGATTTATGCCAGGCGCTCGCGGGTGAGAACCTTGGGGCCGCCCAGCAACACAGCTATGCTGTGCTCGAAGTGCAGTTGCTTCTGGAACAGGCCATTTGTTCCAACATGAATCGCCAGGTTGGGCCGGCGAAAGAACTCACGCAGCGTGTGCTGAGAACAGCCAAGAGCCACGATTACCAAAGTTTGTATCTGCGGGGAATGATGTTGCTGGCAACCTTGGAATCCGACGCTGGGAACGAATCCAGCGCCTGGTCCGCAATTCACGAAGGTCTTGGCCTCTATTGGAATTCAAACTTGCCGGCCGTGCGCGCCTACTCTTTCTATGTAGCGCTGGATTTCATGGCGGAACGGCTGGGCCATCCCAACGTTCGCTTTGCTGCTGCCTTTGAGGCGCTGGGGTTCCGCTCTGAAAGTTCGAACCGTCTGGTTGAAGCCTCGGAGCGTATGCGTCTTGCCGATGCCGCTCTGCGACTCGGCGAGGTGCAGGTGGCGGAGTCGCAGTTCCGCGAAGCCCAGCAGATTTTTGCAAATGCGCCGCAAGCTGAATCGGTGCGCTGGCACGAATTGGAGGCGCGCATCAGCCTTGCCCAGGTAGAAGCATTGCGCGGCGCCAACACGGCTGAAATTACAGCAAACCTGTTGGCTTCATTGCCTGAGGTTGAGCAATTATCGAATCGCTACGTGGAATTTCAGTACTACGACACTCTGGCCGACCTGGAAATTCGCTCGGGGGACGCGCAATCGGGCCAACAGTTCCTTGGTCAGGCTATCCGCATTGCCGAAGGTGGTCTTCGTTCGTTGCCAACCTGGCGAGAACGCCTGGCTTGGATCGAACAGCACCGGCAGCCCTATATCATGTTGACCCAGCTTCAGCTCCGCGCGGGAAACCAGCAGTCAGCGCTGAATACCTGGGAGCATTTTCGCACCACAACCACAGGTGCCTTGCTTGATCATGCTTCCGTACCTCCGAAACTCGTTACCGCCTCCGAGGTCCAGCTAGCTTCGCAAAAACAGATATTCTCTGAAACCAGGACCCTCACCTACGCTTTCACCCCTGATGGCCTCATGATCTGGGTTCGCCGTCCCAGCGAAATCCATTCTGTTTATCTGTCCGTATCACCGAAGGATTTGCGCCGCACTGCCGAAAATTTTATCGGCGAATGCGCGCGACCCGATTCAGACATGTCCAACCTCCGGGCAGACGCTCAATACCTGTACACCTGGCTGATTCAACCGGTCAGGCAGTGGCTCCCGGCATCCGGCCATATGATCATCGAACCGGATGGGATCCTGGGAGTTGTGCCGATGGAAGCCCTCATCGATCCGGCAGGAGCTTATTTTGGAACAAGCTATACAGTCACAGTGGCCTCCTCCGTACAAGCCAGCGATTCGGCGAGCGACACCCCCAACATTCGCGCTTCCGACCACGCGCTCATCGCCTCCGCTCCCACTAGTACGGATGGCTCTCTTGACCCACCGCCGGGTGCAATGGAAGAGGCCGACCGAGTGGCCGAAAAATTCATCAAGCCCACCGTACTGGCTGGCGGCGAGGCAAAGATTTCCCGCGTAGGTGGAGAGCTGGGCCGTAGCGTGATTTTTCACTTTGCAGGTCATTCTGGCTTGAGCCACGATGGCGCAGCCATGCTCATGGCGGATGGCCCTCTTGGCCCCAACCAGGCCCGTGTATTTGACGCGCACCAATTGAGCACGCTGAAGTTAGCGGTGTTTTCGGCGTGCGGAACTGCCAAACCGAGTGAGACGTCAGAATCCGATAGCCTGGTCAGTGAGTTTCTGCAGGCTGGCGCCCATAACGTTCTCGCCAGCCGCTGGAACGTGGATTCCATGGCCACCGCGGACTTTGTGGAGCTTTTTTACAGTTCTCTCTTGTCCGGTGGCAGCGTTGCTGACGCCGTGCAGACTGCTGCCGACTCCTTCCGAAGGAAGCCGGAGAGAGCGCATCCATATTATTGGGCGGCATTCTCGGCTTTTGGCAGAGCCTGATTCAGTTGAAGGGATCTCAAGAAAGGCTTCGTTTTTTAATCTGTTTCCAAAAAACAATCGAGGGAGAACATCAATGAAACGACGTGACCTTCTCAAAGCAACAGGAGCCCTGATGCTAGGAGCCCCAGCTCTTCGCGCCTCTGCCCTGAGCTGCCCCACTCAACCACCCCTGGACCTGGTCGTCACATTTGACGGGCCGTTTTGCTTCTGGCAGGAAACCCAGG
Source organism: Terriglobales bacterium (assembly GCA_035487355.1). Lineage (NCBI taxonomy): Bacteria > Pseudomonadati > Acidobacteriota > Terriglobia > Terriglobales > Terriglobales bacterium. Next base: position 10,225 of record DATHMF010000025.1, read on the forward strand.
ATATCAAGGTAATGGTCCCGCCCGTGGGACCTGACTGTCACGGTGCAGAGCACCAACCCTGGTTTGGCACAACCACTAATCAGATCGCCGTCAATGTTGATCCTGGAACGAACCTTACGCTGGCGATCAATGGATACGTACCTCCAACCGATGGCCCCTGTCGCTCAGGCACATCGTCATTCGACTACGAGCAGGGTGCAGGCAAGGGATCTGATCCTCTGTTTAATCTGTTCGTGCCTATTCCCGACATTATCATCGGGGTTCGCCCCACGGCGGCAAAGATGATCTGCGCCCCTGGCGTCACCGACCCTTACTGCACGCAGTTCGCTATTTATTGCAGCGGTTGGTCATTTGTCTACCAGAATGTGAACCTGAATGGCGTAGCCATCACTGGTCCTGACCCGAGCAAGCCCCCTTTCTTCACGCCCTGTTTCACGAATGACGCCAGCCTGAAAGAAGCCACACTTGGAGTCCATCTCACTCCCCTGGACCGTCATCCTGATCCAGAGCACAAGCATGCAAAAAAAGTTTGGAGCCAGATGCTCTCCATGTATCCGTGGATGCAGACTGAAATCAATGGCATTGACTTTTGTGCCAACTTTGATCCGGGTTCTTGTAATTTTGATCCCGCAAAATGCATTTCGACCCCAAAACCCGGTCACAAACATCCCTTGATGGTGGGGCCGGGAAGCGATTGTGAAGCTCCAATCATGGGTCTGAATCCGCCTGGATCAAACCCCAGGCGCAGAAAACGCTAGGGCAAAGCGATCTACTTAAGACGAGGTGTCGGGATCAGAAAACAACTGTAGCGCTAGTTCCGGTTGCGGCAAAGACGTTTGCCACCTCGAGGCTGGCAATCGAAATGAAGCATTTCACGACCACGGGATCAAACTGGGTTCCGCTGTCGCAATCCAGCCGCCGCATAGCTTCTTCGTGCCCTAAGCCCTTACGGTAGCAGCGGTTGGAGATCATGGCATCGAAGGCGTCAATCACCGAGACGATGCGCGAGCCGATAGGGATCTCTTCGCCTTTCAAGCCCCCGGGGTAGCCGCTGCCATCGTAGTTTTCGTGGTGATGCAGGGCGAACAAGCTGGCCTCTTCCAAGTCAGGGAACATCCGTAAGATGGACCAGCTATATTCGGGATGCTTATCCATCAGTGCCTTCTCTTCCGGGGTGAGGCGCCCGGGCTTTTTCAAGATGGCGTCGGGCACACCAATCTTCCCAACGTCGTGCAGGAGCGCGGCGACCTCGAATTGATAGAGATCTTTTTCCGGAATATTCAACTCCCGTGCAACGCGAACCGCCCACTCCGCCAGTCGGGTGCTGTGAACTCCGGTGTTGAGGTCCTTAAGATCAAGCAGTTGGTTGAATGCGCAAATCACCGAGTTGCGCAGAGCAATATTCCGCTCTTCAAGCTCCTTCACCCGCAGCAAAACCGGGGTGAATTGGTGGAATTGATTGGCGCAATCCGAGATCATGATGGACCTTAATGCAACGATAACGATAACGATAAGGTGTTCGATCTATAGTTAACGCTATTGACAGGGCACAAGAGGCTGCATTGGGCTACGGCCAACCACCAATTCTGTACTGCCTGGTAGGTATCCAACCGTCCATAGTGCAGTCCGGGATCATTCACGCTTTTGGCATGTGAGATCGCGGACTGAGCTATGGACGCATTGACGATCGGTGAAACACCTACCAACAGAGACGAAGTGCCACTAACAAAAGGTGTACTGAAGGATGTTCCCCACGCGGCCGCATAATGTCCGAAGGGATACACAGTCACGACCCCTTCGCCGGGCGCAGCGACCCACACCAGCGAGGATCCATAATTGGAGAAGCTGGAACGGACATCGTAGTTGTCGGTCGAAGCGATCCCCATGACATTCTTGAGACCGGCAGGATAGACCGTGGTTTGCAGGCCATCATTGCCTGCTGCGGCAACGCTAACCAATCCCCGGTTGGTTGCATAGTCAATTGCGTTCTTCAACTCAGGTGATGGCTGTGCAAAGCTGAAGCTCATGTTGATGACTTTGGCATTATGGCTGGCAGCATAGTAGATGGCGCGCAGGACGTCAGAGGCGTAACCCGTACCGTCGGCTCGGAACGCTTTGAGCGGCATGATTTGCGCCTGGGGAGCTACCAGATGGACCACGCCGGAAATCATCGTGCCATGGCCAAAAGCAGCGTACGCGGGATTGCCATCGAGCACGGCTTCGGTGGATTGATCGAGAACCGCTTCCGTGGATTGATTCACTCGGCACGGCTGGCCACTATCGCTGTCCAAAACCGCTTCCGTTGACTGATCTATGTCACCCTTTTCGTCCGCGTTGTTGGTGTTGTGAACGAAATCGTAGCCGGGGACCACTACCGGTTGCAGCACCGGGTGGGTTGTGTCTACGCCGGTATCAATCACCGCCACAATCCCGGCCCCTGCGGTCCCAAATTGGCTTTGCGTCTCCAGGGTTCGGATGATCTGATTGGCCGGCTGATACACGTACCCATGCCTGACTGTGGTGCCGTAGTAGTCCATGGGAGCGTTGTCGTAAAGCGCAGGGGGCGGAGCAGTCGCAGTGGCTCCACCTTGAACATTCACAACCTGGTCAATTTCAACAGCGGTGATTCCCGGCAGGGTCAGAAGCTGTGCGATGGAGAGGGCTGGATCCAATGGGTCTGGGAAGGTAACCAGGAATAGCTGTCCGCCGGGATCGCCAAGTCCTCGTTGCACATTGCAGCCCAGCAGGCTGCAAGCAATATTCATTGCCACTGAGCCCAAAGTATCGCGCACAATAACCCGGGTATCAGCCGCCGCTGGTTTTGCTGCTGCCGTGACGAAAATTAGAATGAACAACCACAAAAAGCGCTTCATAGCTCTACCTTATCGTCTCGTCAAACCTTTCTTTTGTCATCTAAAAAAACCGTCACTCGGGGAAGCCCGAGTGACGGCCCCTGGGAAAGGGGGATGGAAATCATCAAATCACGCTCTTCGCTCATCACAAACAAAAGTTCCAGGTTTTCTAATTGTTCAACTTCGAACTGAAATTCCCCTAAATGACTGGTTGTGGTCTGCTGCTTATAAGCCAAGAGGCGAACAGGAATGTCGCCAAGTGCGCTATTGGCTCGGCCGGAATCGAGCACCTGTCCAACGATGGCCAGGCGATCGGCCTGGGGCGCTATGCGCATGTCAATACTATAGCGTCCCTTTTGGAACACCAGTTGCCGGGCGCGGCTTAAGCTACTGCGGATGCCTGGGGCCACCGGCTGCGCGAAGCTATCGAATATCAACTCCGCATAGGAAATTTCCCGCACCTCTTTGGGATGGCTCATGGCAAACCGCGCCTTGGCTGTATGAACATAAGCGTCGAGCGGCTGGTAAGACCTTTCCCTGTCTGCACACTCGATTACGCGCTTCCAGGTCTCAAGGGGCTTACGGCAATCTGAGCACCCGTCATCCAGGTGCTTTTGCATTGCCAGGCTTTGCTCCTCCGACACCACTCCACGAACGAAATCAACCCATTCTTGCATAGCAAAGTGCTTCATCTTTCTCCTCGGCCAAAGGGAATATGCTGATAACTCCCAGACGGGTGGCGCCCGGAACACCTCTAGTTCCGGTATATGAATAAAGGGCAAGCAGGCAGCCAAAAAATATAGGGGAGTGAATATTTTTTTTGGGTACCCGAAGCTAGTTGGCAGATACCCTGCCGACCAAGGTAAATGGCGCCCAATGAAAGGGATGCGGGTACTGCTCCCGCAATTCCAGCATCGCGCCTTGCAACGCCGTCCCTTTGTTGGGGTGGGCGAGCAATCGCCGGTAGAAGAATTTCATAAACTCGGCGCTGCTTCGGTCATGTACGTCCCACAGCGTCAACAGCACAGACTGTGCTCCAGCATAGATCAATCCCCGCACCAGTCCGAGCAATTCATCCCCGCCGGCAACCACATTAAGTCCGGTCGCACACCCGCTCAGGGTCACCAATTCAGCGGGCCAGCTGAGTTGATACAAATCATAAAGACTTAAACGCGAGTCACCCAGCCTGATGCCCGAAAACATGGGATTATCCTGGCGAAAGAAACCATGGGCTGCGATGTGGATGAATCGGCTGTTCTGTCCCTTTTGCCGAAGAACTTCGGAGGTTGCTTGCGTCCCGAGAAAAACCTGTGCATCAGGAAGAATTGCAGCCACCGAACGGATCTCATCCGTGATGCAGGGTGTCGCTTCGTCAGGGATCCCCAGCAACAGGGAAGCCCCATCGGTAGAGGCGACACGGTCATGACAGAGCTTATAAATGCTGGCGCTCGGAGCATAGGAGATGGAAAACGAATCAATGAGGTATCGCTCTCCATCAAACAAGGCGCCGAAGGGCAGATGGTGCAACAAGTCATGGGGAACAAAGATCAGATGACGTCCCTGTAGCCGCTGGCGGAAAGGCGCAATCAGCTCGTTGTAGAGCGCGCGCAAATGCTCCTGGGTAGCACGGAGGAGGGCCTTTTCAAAAGTCCGGGTATACTCCGGACCCAGGCGCAGCTTCGATAGCTGAAACTGCACCAATCGCAGAAGATTGCTCACCCGAGGAACCACGGTTACCGGAAGGATTTCCAGGCTGCTGCGGGTCAGCAGCGCGACCATGATGCGGTCCCGGACGCAAAAGTATTCCAGTATGGTTTCATCCATACCCAATGTTCTACGGATTTCCTGCAAGCTCACCGCCGCCGGAGCGCGCAAGCCCGCAGGGTGGCTCTCTGCGGAGGAGACCTCACGCAGTGCCCGCAGCAATTCGTCTTCCCGCTCCCGCGCCTTCGAGAGCAATTCTGAAACCCGCTCGGAAGACCGCTCTTCGTGCCGGAGTTGCTCGATCTCGATGCGGTGGTAGTACCAGTTCAGCTCCTCGCGCAGCTCGGCGATATTTCTCACAAGCTGGCTTTGTCCGCTCACCGTGGTAGAAGTAGACCCCGGCCTGAACATTGAATCCAACAGACTGCGCGACTTGGCCTGCTCCATGTAAAGGAAGGCCTCTTCGGCGCCGCTCTCGCCGCGCGTCAGGCACAGCTCAACCAGCTCTTCATAAACCTGGAGCTTGTTCTTCATAAAGCCGATTTTCAGCTCTTCTCCGTGCAGTGCGCTGCGCAGATTTTCCAGGGCTGCGCGGGCCCGCTGGTAGGATGCATAGGCTTCAGTCGTTTTCCCGTCGGCCAGTTGCAGCTTTCCCATGAGGAACTGCGCCTGGTAGTTCAGTACCGGCATCTCCATGCTCGCCAGTATTTCAAGCGAAGTCCTGCATTCATCAATTGCTGGCGCAAAGTCACCTAGCTGCGCATGCAGCCGCGCCATCAAAAGACGGCAAAGAATTGCTTTGCCCGGAAGGATTGAGTTGCTAAAAAACTCCAGGGCGGTGGCGCACAGGCGGCGCGCTTCGAAGTAACGGCCTTCATTGAACAGAAGCAATGCTTTGTAGAGATCAATGAGCGACGGCCACACCCGGTTCTGTTCGCGGAGAAAGATGTCACGGGCCTTGGCGAAGATCTCGATCGCCCGAAACGCCTGCCCATGCTGTCCATAAGCGATGGCCAGATTTGCAAAGCACTTTGCTGTCTCATAGCCGTGACCAAGCTGTTCGAAGAGTTTAGCGCCCGCCTCCGCCATTTCCGCTGCCTCGGCCGCCAGGTTCAGTTCAAGGTAGATTTCAGAGAGATCCATGTGGCACAGCGCGAAGTGATAATGGTCTTCATTGCTTCGGCAGGTTTCCCGGGTGGCACGCAGCATATCAATCGCCTTGCCGTATTCTCCGCGCAGGTAATGAAGCCAGGCAATGTTGTAGTCAGCGTGACCCACAACCGTCGGCATGTTGTGTTGTACGGAGAAGACCCGGGCTTCCTCGTAGGTCGCCAGTGCGCGCGGGAAGTCATTCACGCTGATGAGGCAAGTCGCTTTGTTGTGCAAAGCGACGGCAACCGCCTCCGGATCTTTCTCCTTGAGCGGCAGAAAATATTGGTAGGCGCGCTCGTAACAACCCAACGCTTCGTCGAAGCGGTCCTGACGATAAAATATGTTTCCCGCGTTGAGTTCAACCCGGGCCAGCCTCCATTCGTTGCCTTCGGCCCGAAAGATTTGCCGGGCTTCCTCGGCCGCAGCCGTCGCTTGTTCGTATTCTCCCAGCAGGATATGCGATTGGATCGAAGCATTCAGGGCGCGAGCCACATCTGTGTTCTTAGCCAGGCTCCTGAAGATCTCGCGCGATTGTGCGCTGTATTCCAGCGCCTCCCGGTTTCGGCCGACGACATAGAGGCCATTGCTCTTGGCCAATAAGCTATTCGCCAGGGCCTCGCGATTGTTAAGCTTTTGCGCGACTGTGACCGAGAACTCTGCTATCGCCAGCGCCTGGCGCGGATCTACGCGGGCATATCGCCGCACAAGCTCAGTAAGTTCATGGACGGCGCTTTCACTCACCAGTTCGGGGTGTTTTCCCAGGAAGTCGTGCCGGGCTGCATCATCGGCAAGCTTAGCTAGCTCCGGCACGAGTTCTTCAGCGAAGGGCTTGCTCCCGTCGTTGGCCGGAGTTACCAAGCACCCTTTTTGGTTCACTCGAAACCCATCTTCTGCAGGCGTTGCCGCAGTTTTTCCAGGCAGCGTCCACGGATAAAGCCAATGGAGCCGGTGGCAATCCCCAACTGCTCCGCAATTTGCTGATATGGACGAGGCGGGTATTCGAAGAAAAGCATCTGGACCAACTCGCGGCAGCGCGGTGGAAGTTCCTGGATAGCTTCGCGCAGAATCTGTTCGTCTTGCACCTGCGAAAGCACATTGTCAGGAATTTCGTGCGGGGCAGCGGCGGGTTCTGAAAGTTCCGGGTCCTGGCTGGCGTAGCGCTCCGCCTGGCGCTTACGCTGAATGCATTTGTGAGAGGTGACCTGAATGAGCCATCCCGCCAGTGCTTTGGGCTTCCGTAAGTTGGGCAGCTCTGAAATCAGATCGGCACAGACCGCCTGAAAAATATCGGCGGCATCTTCTTGCGAAAAATGGTACTTGATGGGAATAGAAAAAATCAGGTTTTTGTATTTGTTGATCAAGGCGGACCATGCCTCTTCATCTCCCCGCAAACACGCCTTCACCAACTGGGTATCCGAGAGGGGCCGCTTACGATCCTCGACAGATTGGGCAATAGTCGCCTGCATTAGTGTTTCACCGGAGAATGCACGAAGAGCTGGTCCACATTCCACAACGTGTAATGGTCCAGGATCGCCGGCTGGAAGTTGCCCACCGTGGTTTTTGCCCCCACCAGAATGTTCGGACTCGCAATGCAGATCAAAGGAAGATTTTCGTACACCAGTTGCTGCACGCGTCCGTAAAGACGGTTGCGGTCCGTGAATTTCAACGTGGAAATTTGTTGCTTCATCAGGCGGTCAATCTCCGCCTCCCACGGCGTGGCTGGCTGGCTCTCGCCCAGGTCCCACATATGACTGGCGCCCGACGAGACCAGAACATTCATCTTGGTGTTGGGGTCTACATCGCCCCCGCCCAATGCCAGCACCGAAGCTTCAAAATCATGGGTTTGAAAGACGCGGTCCAGGACGGCGCGAAATTCCAGGGGCACAACCTGGACTCGCATCCCTAGTTGCTTTAAATCATCTTGAATGATGGTGGCCATTTGGGTGCGTTGTGCATTTGAGGCGCTGGTTACGATGGAAAACTCAACTGGATCGCCGCTGCCATCCACCAGCGTGCCATCACTCTTCCAGGAGAACCCTGCAGCCTTCAGCAGCTCCCGTGATTTTTCCAGCGAGCGCGCCGGATGGGGAATCGCGGGATTCACCCACAGTTTGTACGCCGGAGTTACATCTGTCCACAGAGGCGCACCGTGTCCTCGATAAACCAGGCGAACAATGCCCTCGCGATCAATGGCGTTCGAGACCGCCTGCCGAAAGCGTACATCTTTGAACCAGCCTTGCTTGCGGGCGATGGTGGAATCCTTGGGTAAATTGGTGTTCAGGTTGAAGAACAAAAAATTGTATTCCAGGCCTGGGCCCAGGTCATAGAGCCGAAAACCTCGGTTCTGCTGTTGCTGCTCGAGAACGGAATAGTTTTCTGCACTTATCCGGCTCAAAACGTCTGTGTCGCCGGCCTGGAAGCGGATGACCTGCGCATCATCACTCGGGACAAACAGGAAGACCAGTTCATCCAGATAGGGGAGGCGCTGACCCTTGTGGTCCGCTTTCCAGTAGTAGGGATTGCGCTCCAAAACCATGCGTTGTCCCGGCACATACTCCTTCAGCCGGAATGGCCCCAGCCCAACAATCTCCGCCGCCGGACTGCTAATCCCCCAAACCTGCGCGAGGCGCCCCTCTTGATACGGTTTTTCCAGAATGTGTTTTGGCAGAATGGCAAAACCATCAAAGAGCCGTTCAGCAGCGGCATAAGGTTGGCTTAGTTCAAAAACCACAGTCAGCGGATCTATTTTGCGTATCGTAATAGGCTTGCCGCCCACAATCAGCAGATCACGCTGCGTCGAGTGGGCCTTCTCGTCCAGATAAACCTGGAAACTGAAGACTACATCGTCGGCATCGCAGGGAAGTCCATCTGAAAAGCGCAGTCCTTTCCGTAGTCGCAACGTGTAGCGCAGACCATCGGACGACACCTTCCATGACTTGGCCACCGCAGGTTCAGTCTGCTGTGAGGCACGGTTGATATGAATCAGATCAGCCGTGATGCGGCCGATCACCTCCCGTGAAGGACCGTCCGTTGCTATGGCCGGATTCAGTGTCTTCGGCTCGGAGCGTAAGGCGGTAACAATCTTGCCTCCGTACTGCCCGATCTCGTTGTCAGTAACGAGAAGCTCTTCATTGGGCTGGCGCGATTGCGGAGAGATGCTCGCAGCTGCTCCCCAAGAACATACGGCCGTGAGCAGGATTATGAGGAACCGTGAAAGACACGCTTGCATGCTTTCTCCTTCAGGGCTGTTCTTTTGGGGGGTGCAACTAGACTAAACCTAATTTTATCCGTTTTTGTAAGGCATTGGCGAGAAGAAAGTAACTCAGAAATACGGGAATTAACGCCACACCCGGAATAAACATCCACCAATAGGAAACCAGAACATGATATTGCTGCAGGCTGGCCAGCATATTGCCCCAACTGGGCTCCGGCTCCCCAACCCCAAGTCCTAGGAACGACAGGGTGACCTCGGCCAGGATGTACTGTGGTATCAAGAGTGCCGCCTGGGTCAGTACAACGCCTGCCGTTTGTGGCAGTATGTGGCGCCGCAATAGATAAAGGTCAGAAGCTCCGAAGTTGCGGCCAGCCAGCACATAATTGCGTTCTTTCGCGCTGAGTACGATCCCCCGCACCAGCCGTGCCGGCCGCGCCCACCCTACTAATCCGATGACCATGACAAGCAACAGGAATGCTGCCGTGGGCGTGATATGTAAAGGCAGAAAGGCCCGCACCGCAAAAAGCAGATAAAGCCAGGGCAGCGCCAGAAAAAGTTCTGCCAGGCGCATGATCACCTCATCAACCCATTTGCCATAAAAACCGGCAACGACTCCGAATCCCGAGCCGACTACGAGGCAAAGTGAGGCTGCCAGGAGTCCGGAAAAAAGCGAAATCCGGCCGCCAAAGAGCAGCCGGGAAAACTGGTCCCGGCCGTAACCATCAGCTCCTATCAGGAATATTCGGCCCGGCTCCGAAACTCCCAATAGGTGCAGATGTGAAGTCACGCTTCCGATCAGTTTGTATTCGTCTCCGTGCACAAAGAAGCGGAGGGGATAAACGTGGTCTAGGTCTTCACTGTAAGAGCCAAAATTGCCCGGCTGGTCAACTAATCCATAAACAAAAGGCCGAAAATGCCATTCTCCATGAGTGTCAACAAAATGGATCCTGGTGGGCGGGGCAAACGGCAGCATGCGATTTTGTGAGGCGTAATCGTAAGGAGCGAGGAATCCCGCGCTCAGGACCATGAGGTGAATGAATCCCAATAGCAGCAGAGGCAACGAGATTGTGCGCGTCTTGATCATGTCATGGTGTTCTGATTATGGTGTTCTGATCCTGGGATCAGCCGCCAGCAACAGCAGATCTGAGATCAACGTGCCTCCCACCAGAAACATCGTCGAGAACAGAATCGCGCCGATGACCACGTAAAGGTCGCGCCCCAGAATGGCCTCAAACAGCAGCGGTCCCAGACCTGGCCAACTGACGACTATTTCCACCAGCAGCGATGCACTCAACAAGCCTGCAATAGAGAATCCGAACAGAGAAATCAGGGGATTCAGGGCCGCGGGTAGTGCGTGCCTGAACAGCAACCGCCGGCGCGAGATCCCATGAGCGCGTGCGGCGTTGATGAATGGCGACTGCAGCACCTCAAGCATTGTGGCTCGCACATGGCGAACCAGAATTGGCAGGCTGCCCAGCGTCAACACCGTGACGGGAATGGCCAGATGCGCGGTTACATCTTTGAATTTCCCCCACCAGCTCAATCCAGAAAAGCCAGTCGAGCTCATTCCTCCGGTAGGCAGGTAACCGGTGCGCAATGCAATCAGCAGGAAGCCCAGCGCAAGCAAGAGCTCTGGAGTTGCCAATAGGGCGGTAACACCAGCGCTCGCAATCTTGTCGTCCCATTTGCCCTGCCTTGCGGCACTTCGGACACCAATAGGTACGGCAATCAGCCAGGCAAATAGAGCGGCCGGTACGGTTAGCAGCAGAGTGTTGCCGGCGCGCGACCAAAGCAGCGGCGCCACCGGGGTGTTGTAAGCGAAAGAAAAACCAAACTCGCCTCGTGCAACCGACTGTACCCAGTGTAGGTACCGCACCGGCAGCGGCTGATCCAAACCGTACTGCTGCCGTAAGCCGGCGAGTGTCTCGGCGGAAAGCTGCGGATTCAGGCGCATCTCTGCGAAGAAGTCTCCAGGCGCCAGTTCCATTAAGACAAATGAAAGAATTGAAACTCCAACCAGGAGAAAAGCCCCGTGAACGATGCGGCGAAGAAAGTAGCGCATAACTTTCAGGCGTCCCCCGCCGTAGTGCAGTTTTCAAGCACAGGCATTGCGGCCAGGAGTGCCTGCGTGTGCGCGTGCTGAGGCTTGGAAAATAAATCCAAGGGAGCTTGTTCTTCGACAATTTTTCCCTGATGCATCACCGCCACCTGATCGGCGATTTGCGCCATCAGGCCAAGATCGTGGGAGATAAACAGATACGTCAGTGAAGCTCGTGCTTGCAGTTCCAGCAGCAGACGCACAATCTGCCTTTGAATGGAAAGGTCCAGCCCGGAAAGCGCCTCATCCAGGACTAAGCACCGCGGTTCGAGGACCAATGCGCGAGCGATCGCCAGCCGCTGCCGCTGCCCGCCGCTAAATTCCGATGCTGAACGGCCGGCGGCATCCACCGGCAACCCCGTTTGCTCCATCAATTCCAGGGCACGTTTCCTTCGTTCTTCATCGGATCCGCGTCTTTGGATGACCAGCGGTTCGGCGATAATCTCCGCCGCGGAAAACCGCGGATTAAAAGCGGTAGCGGCATCTTGAAAAATGAGCTGCAGTTGCGGCCGTATCCGTCTCCGTTCGTGCTGCTTCATGACAACAAGATTACTGCCTTCGAAATTGATCTCGCCGCTATCCGGCTCTTCCAGCATGGTGAGGCATTTCGCGAGCGTGGATTTTCCTGAACCTGACTCGCCTACCAGTGCAAAGGTACGTCCCGGCGGAATAGTCAGACTAACGTTGTTCAACGCCTTGACCTGGAACCGCTTCCCGGAAAACCACCGGCGCTGCACGTAAGTTTTGTTCAGATTCCGCACTTCCAGGAGTGACTGGGATGGCTTCATTCAATTCTCGTGGTCAACCCTCGTGTTTGAAACGATGTACATGCAATAAAGATTTGAAATTGCGCTCGTTCGATTCCAGCATAGTACATAAGGTTCTCTTCCCCGAGCAACGAGATTCGCAAGTGTCAGGGCACGGCTTCAGCCGTGCCGCCAAGTCGCTAAAAATAACAATTCCAATCTGCCGAAGGCAAGCGCGTAACGAAGTGGAGCGCTCAGAAAAACGTTTTTCCCGCAACCTGTTTAGTCGCACCGAAAATGCGTCCCACTCAGCGGCTGCGTCACGCACTCCAGCAGGTGCCGCGTGTAGGGATGCTGCGGCCGGTGCAAGACCTGAGATGCAGCTCCCTCCTCAACGATTTCACCCGCATGCACCACAAGAATGCGTTGCGCCATTTTTTGAAGGATCGCCGGGTTGTGGCTGATCAACAGAAATGCGAGCGAGAGCCGTTGCTGCAAGTCTTTGAGCAAAGCCAGAATATCGGCCTGGATGGTTGTATCCAGCGACGCCGTAGGCTCATCGGCAATCACAAGTCCAGGTTTACAAGCCAGCGCCTGGGCAATGGCTACTCGTTGGCGCTGGCCTCCGCTCAATTCGTGAGGATACGCGGAGTAAATGCGCGCGACATCGGAGAGCCGCACCTGCTCCAGCATGGACTCTGCCTCTTCGCGGCAACGCTTGCTGCTCCATGAATTATGCGCGCGTAATACCTCAACGATCTGCTGGCCGACGCGTAGGACTGGGTTGAGCGCAATCCCTGGCTCTTGAAAGATAAGTGAGATTTCCTTTCCACGGATCTTCTGTAACTCGTGCTCCTCCAATCCTACGAGCTCGCGTCCGCGCAGCCGAATCGAGCCACTCTCGATTTGTGCATTCGAAGGAAGAAGGCCAAGGACCGCGAGGGCCATACTCGTCTTTCCCGATCCGGACTCTCCTAATACCCCAACCACCTCGCCCGGAGTGATCGAGAAACGAATTGAGTTCACGACCCTGGTTTGGCGGCCGCTGGATGTGAAGCAAACCGACAAATCCTGCACGGCAAGTAGGGATTCGGTCTCTTTCTGGATCAAAGCCAACCTCTGCGCTGCGCGTCGCCAAAATGCAAAGCTCGAACTTGCATGGGCTACGAAATTTACAAGAACACCTTAATATATATGAAGGGAGTTAACTCAACAGTGTAGGCAATTATTGACTTCGGGAGTTTACCCAGCACGATGCAGCCGCTCTCCGATCACGACAAATCTAGAATCGACATTCGAGTCATAGATGAACCGACGCACGGCTCTGCGGGCGTAAACCTGACGGCCAAAGTGGCAGTCACAAATGGTTCGGCGGTCTCCCTCGCTACTACGGCCCCCGATCCTTTTCATTTGTCATACTTCTGGGTTAGCCAGGATGGCAAATCGATAGAGGGCGTGCGAACCGCGTTGCCCAGGACTGTTGCTCCCAACAACACTGATCAGATTGTTATGTCGATTCAGTCCCCGGCCACGCCTGGATGCTACACGCTCCGTGTGACAGCCGTGCAAGAGCATGTCTGTTGGTTCTTTGAACCACCACTAAGCGCGTTTCGAGACATACAAATCTCGATCGGAGAACGACGGCGGGAGTCATTGCGCGTCGCCCCGGCCAAACTTTTCCGAGAGCTAATCAGACGAAAGACGACCGAGCGATGGCGGCGATGGAACCGCAGGTACAAGACTCCCAGTAGAGTTCACTGTCCTATTTGCCTTTATTCAGGAGACGTTTTCAAAGTACATAGAGCTGAGGACGCTTTCGGAGGTGGTTGCTTGCTCCGCTTTGAATGCTCTGAATGTGGAGGGATTTTTGGAACCGAGAAGATGATTTCACTTTCAAAACGGCAACTGGCTCGTGAATACCGCGAACTTTACTGGACCTATGATGAGGGCGATACAACAGAAACTGAACTGCAAACATTTCATAAGCTGAATCCAACAAAATCAGGAATCTATCTTAATTATGGGTGCGGTAAATGGTCAAAAGCAATTCAGATTCTCCGAGAGAAGGGATTCAACATCGTCGGGTACGATCCGACGGCGGGAAGGGCAAAGGCTACATTCGTTATATCAAGCGAAACGCAACTTCGGAACATGAAGTTCGATGGCCTCATGTCTCACAATCTTTTGGAACATTTGCAAGATCCCGTTACGACCCTCCAATTCATGAAATCTCTTCTTAATGATGGTGGACTCATGGTTCACGCTACACCCTGCTATCGTTACGAGTACGAGTACAGTCGGTTTCATCTCTTTTTCTTCACCGGGAATTCAGTCAATGTAATGGCATATCGAGCCGGTCTCATCGTTCGCGACACTGAATATCCAAATATTAAGATCTTCACTTCTGCGTAGTAGTAGGTTAATTTTGTCGGATGGCCAGAACAAGGGCATATGCCTGAAAAAATTTTATCGCTTCCTCCACCACCTGCCGACCTTCGAATCCCATACGGCGCAGAAAAAAGCCAGTTCATCGACTTCCGATTTCCCATCTCCCGCGCCGCAGTCGCCCTGGTTGTCATGATTCATGGAGGTTTCTGGCGCCAGAGATACGATCTCACGCATGCGGCACATCTCTGTGCTGCGGTAACTGCATCCGGATTGACCACCGCCAACATAGAATATCGCCGTATTGGAGAGCCAGGCGGCGGCTGGCCGGGCACATTCGACGATATCCAAGCGGCCCTGCAGCGCGCTCAAAGCTACCACGGAAACAACAAGCCAACTCTCGTCGTCGGCCACTCGGCGGGAGGACATCTCGGACTTTGGCTGGCGACCAGAGACCAGGATCTAGCCGCGGTCATCGCCCTGGCGCCGGTCTCGTGTCTTCGAACGGCTTGGCGCCGGAGGCTCGGAGATGGAGCGGTGGCAGATTTCTTAGGAGGCTCTCCAGACGATGTACCAGATCGTTATCTTTTTGCGTGCCCGTCACAACAAAGTACACGTGTGCCGCGCGTCCTGATCCATGGTACAGAGGATGACATTGTGCCTATGAATTTGAGCAGAGAATATCTGACGGCGCGCACGGTAGAGTCAGACACTGTTGAGTCAGACATAGTTCGGCTCATCGAATTACCGGCAGCAGATCACTACGACTTAATCGATCCGCGCTCGGCATCATGGAAAACTGTCCTGACAGAGATCAAGAATGCGGCGAATGCAAGTTTGTAACATCCTCGCCGCGCCAGGGACTTCACGCTTTCAGGGCTTGCGGAAAAACTCTTGGGCGTGAAGACGTGTCAGGGCACGACTTTAGAGCCTGCGGAGAAACAAGCTTCTTGTCATTCCGACGCGTAGCGGAGGAATCCCTTTTGTGCCGAAACTCTCTGTTTCCGTGCTTGTCAGAGGCAGGCTTTATCAGTGCCACGATGATGTTTTGAACTATCGTGTCAGGGCACGGCTTTCAGCACTACCTGGAGGGCGCCATCCCCATGCTCGCAAGAATTTCATCCACGGCAGCAATGGCCAAGTCAATCTCTTCATCCCGGTTATAGAAATGCGGGGACAGACGCACGCCCGCATTCGGCCGCCAGTCGACCAGAATGCCGCGCTTGAGCAGCGCTTCGCAGACTTCTTTCGAGCTTGGCATCTCAATGGCCACGGTGCCCCCGCGCCGCTCAGGATCGCGCGGTGCGCTTACCTTCCACCCGCGCCGATCGGCAAGCGAAACTAGGCGCTCCGTCTGCCGTTTGGATTTTTCGCGGATGTTCTTCATACCCACCTGACCCACAATTTTTAATCCTGGGATAGCCGCATACATCCCGGCAACATTGGGCGTTCCATTGACGAAGCGGTATGGACCTTGCGTGTAGCGGGTCGGGCCAATTTCAAAGCCGAATGGATTTTCGTGTGCTAACCAACCCGTGAATTTCGGTTCCAATTTCTCAGCGAGGTCAGGACGAACATAAAGATACGCGGTGCCGGGTCCGCCGCAGAGCCATTTCAGAACACCACCGCAGGCAAAGTCAACGTTCAGCTCCTGTACGTCCACGGTCACGCCGGAACCTAGAGACTGGAACGTATCCAAAATCACATGTGCGCCAACCCGGTGTGCCCTCTCGCAAATCGCCTTGGCGTCATTAATATAGGAACTTCGGAAGATCACGTGCGACACGGGTACGAGCAGGGTTTCTTCATCAATGGCTTCCAGCAGGCGTTCGGTGGGCACGTGAATTCCGTCATCGGTTGGGACCATATGGATTCGGGCGCCCCGCGATCGTTGCGCCTCCCAAAAATACATGACCGAAGGAAAGTTGAGGTCGCTGTACACGACCTTATTGCGTTTGCTGTTGAACTCGAAACACGAAGCCACCACCGCCTGGCACTGGGTTACATTGCCGTGCAGTGAAACGCTATTTGCGGGTGCGTTCATCAGCTCGCCAATCTGGTTGCCCACTTCGAGGCCCATCATCCACCAGCGCTCTTTCCAGGCACGTACACCGCGCGTGGCCCAGATCTCCGCATAGTTGCGCAGCGATTCAAATACGCCGCGGGGCATCGCACCCAGGGAATTGCTGATGAGATAGGTGGTTTCTTCCAGGATAGGAAACTCAGCGCGATATTGAAGCAGTGGGTCGGTCATGCTGCCATTTTGTTCCTCGCCTTATTTTTCTTCATCAAAAAGTAAAACACGGTCAGAAGCAGCAAATACGGGCCTGCGCTCATGATGGTGATGCGCGACTGTGGCACCCACCAGGTTGAGATTACGACGGCTGCAATGGCAACCAGTGCGATCACGGATGCAACCGCGCCGCCGGGAGCGCGCATGGGCAGCGCTGCAATCTCCTGGGCGGAGAGCCGCTTTCGCATGGCGATGTGCGAGGCCAGTGCGATGCCCCAGGCCAGCAGTCCGCCAAACAATGAAGCGCCGATAATATAAAGGTATGCATTCTGGGGCGTCACACGCTGTACCAGCAATGCGATGAGAATCCCCGATGCGGAAACCAGCACCGCCCACCGCGGCGATCCCTTTGCTGTGAGTTCGGTGAGCTTGGCGGGTGCGAAGCCGTCTTCCGCGAGCGAGTACAGCATACGGGCAGTGACATACAGGCTGGCATTGGACCCTGAAAGTGCCGCGGTGAGAACCACGAAGTTCATGATGTGCGAGATGGCAGGTATGTGCGCGACTTCAAAAACCGTGACAAACGGACTTTGCGTTACACCCACCCGGTTCCACGGAACAACTCCAACCAGAACGGTGGAGGCAAACAGGTACACAAATGTCAGGACTGCAAAACTGATATAGGTCGCGCGCGCAATCGCGGCCACTGAACGTGCCTCCCCGGAGGAGATTGCTACCATCTCGGTGCCAAGGTAATTGAACAAGACGAAGGAGAGCGCAAACAAGGGTCCGGCACCACCGTGCGGCAGAAAACCTCCGTCCGAAGTGTAATGTGGCTGCGCCTTTCCGCCCAGAAGCAGGGCAGCGCCGATCATGATGAACGCTGCGATGACCACGACCTTAATCATGGCGAACCAGTACTCGAAGCTGCCAAAATCGCCGACCGTACGCAAATTGATGAACAACAGCATTGCAGCGTAGATGGTAATCCAGACCAGCGACGGAATCTGGGGAAACCAGAAGCGCGCATAAGTAGCCGACGCGACCAGTTCGGCGCTGATGGAGATCACAACTGCGAACCAATATCCGTAACGGGAGACAAAGCCCGCCCAGGGATTCAGATATCTGTCGGCATAAACGCCAAAAGAGCCTGCCGCCGGATGCAGGCTCGACATCTCGCCCAACGCCATCGTGACTACAAAAGCAATCAACGCGCCCAGAATGTAGGAAATAATGACTGACGGTCCCGCGATCTGTATGGCGGCTCCGGACCCTAATAGAAGTCCCGTGCCTATCGAGCCTCCGACGGCAACCATGGCCATCTGTCCTGCGCTGAGCTCACGGCGAAGCTGGTTGGGTCGTTGTGTCATTCGTTCTATGATTTAGCACTGCACTGCCATTGCGCCAACTGGGTCTACATACGTGGTCACCGACGCAGGTTGATTTTACCCGCCGGAGATCGTCAGGGGCTTTGAACTGGGAATGCCAATGTCTTCATTCCAAATATCGGGATGCGCCTGGATAAACTCCCGCATCATCGTAATGCATTCAGAATTACCCAGAACAATACATTGAACGCCGTTCGCGAGGAAGAGCTCTTCTGCGCCTATGAATGTCTTGTTTTCGCCAATGATTATTTTGGGAATCTTATAGAGCAGACTCGCTCCGGTGCACATGATGCAAGGACTAAGCGTGCTTACGAGAATGAGTTTCTGCCAGTCGGTGCGCCGTCCGGCATTTCTGATACAAACCACCTCCGCATGCGCAGTCGGATCTCCCGTTTGAACTCGCAGATTGTGCCCTCTTGAAACAATGTTCCCGCCTGGATCAACCAGCACAGCCCCAATCGGAATGCCTCCTTCGGATAGACCAGCTTTAGCTTCGGCAATAGCTTCGCGAAGCAAATCGTTGTTTGTCAGTTCCATATTATTGATTGCTTAATGTGAGTTTTGAATCCGCTTCGTATGGATTCTAACGGCAGTATAAGCCCTCGAATAGATTTCTGAATATCCGGGAAGGCTGGCGTTTATATCGTATATACGTATATATAAGGATTCGGAAGACCACTTGGACGGCAACAGGCACTCTCAGAATCCCATGTTTGGACAAGAGACGGACAAGATAAATCTCTCATCCGTCTGTGGTAAATCAGGCGCACTCAGACTCCGAAACTGGCTCAAGTTGGGAAAAGTGAAGCGGTTCCACTAACCCATGGAGATTGTTGCGCTTACGTGTTCCCGACGAAGTTTTTGCGGCTCCACACCCGTTTTGAGTCTGATCGGATGACACAAGTTACACTATAATTGGGGCATTTGAGTCCGGGCTTTGCCCAAGCCCATGCAACATCCGCAACAACCCGAAGGTGCCTCAAAGGGCATTTCAGACGCTCGCTTGGCAATTGACCGGGCGGTGTTCTCAGGTTTGGCCCGGGACGTTCCTCTCGAGAGTGCTCTGGCTATACTGTGTCAGACCGTGGAACAGCAGTGCCCTGGCTTATTCTGCTCGGTCCTCGTTCTCGGCCAGGCTGGCACTCGTCTGTTCCAAGCTGCGGCACCGAGTCTTCCCGCAAGTTTTTCGCAAGCTATCAATGGAGTTGCCGTCGGTCCGAATGAAGGATTGTTTGGGGCAGCCGCATATCGAAAAGAAGATGTGATTGTATCTGACATTGCGAGCGATCCGCGCGTCGCCAGTTGGCGAGACCTGGCGCTAAAGCACGGGTTGCGGGCCTGCATGCTGGCCCCTGTCATTTTGAGTGAAGGCAGCGTTCTAGGTACGTTCGCGGTCTACTGCCGGGAAGCCAGGCCCCCTAACAACCAGGAGCAGGAGCTTATTCAGTGGACGACTCCCTTGATTGCCATCCTGATGGAGCGAAAACGAGCTGATGATTCCTTAGGTCGAGAGCGTGAGCCGCTTCACGCCGAGGCAGCCAGCCAGATGGCGTCCGAGCGCCTCGGCATGGCTATGTGGGCGGCCGGGCTTTCCATGTGGGACTGCGACGTGCCTACTGGCAAGGTGTATCTGAGCGAAGGCTGGTCCGTCATGCTGGGAGGCGAACCGCAAGACACGCACACTACGGTCCAAGAGCTGCTCCAGATCACGCATCCGGAGGACCAGGAGAGAGTGTGGAGGCTTTCAGGAAAGAACGTGAAGGGCGAGATTCCCCGCTATCGCGAGGAGCACCGCGTCCGCAACCTCGCGGGAAAATGGATTTGGGTCGAAAGCACGGGCAAGGTCGTCTCGCGCGACCACAACGGCCGCGCGCTGCGCATGATGGGAACGAATGTTGACATCAGCGAGCGCAAGCACCGCGAAGAAGCCTTGCGGCATTCCGAGGCGAATCACCGCTCGATGATGGCTGCGGCGCCCTACGGAATCTACTGCGTCGATCTGCACGGAAAATTCCTTTTTGTGAACCCTGCGCTGGTCGAAATGCTTGGCTATGATTCGCCTGAAGAACTCATGTCCCTCAACATAAACAAAAGCGTTTATCTCAGCTCCGACGAGCCCGCCCGCCTGATTCGTGAAAACCCCGGCGGCATGAGCGGCGTCGAAGCTGAGTGGAAGCGCAAGGATGGCGCGCTCCTCACGGTACGTCTGGGAAGCCGGGCGGTACGCGACGCCGGCGGCACGATCACTCACTATGAAGTGATTGGGGAAGACGTGACCGAGAAACGCGAACTGGAACGGCAACTGCTGCAGGCACAGAAAATGGATGCCGTGGGACGGTTGGCTGGCGGGATTGCCCATGACTTTAATAATTTGCTTACCATCATCGGGGGGCATCTCGCGCTGCTCCAAGAGACGTCCACTGGCCCCAACCCGCACCTCGAAGGGATTGAGCAGGCGCAAAAGGCCGCGGACCGCGCGGTGGTCCTGACTCGACAGTTACTGACCTTCAGCCGAATGCAGTTTCTGCAACCTAAGATCATCAACTTGAATGCGGTAGTGACGGAGATCGCCAAGCTGCTGCCGCCGCTCCTGGGAGCCAATATTGAACTGGTGATCGTGCCTGGCCCAAACCTCGGATGTGTGAAAGCCGACCCGGGACAGATAGAGCAAGTCATCCTGAATCTCGCAGCCAACGCGCGCGACGCTATGCCCGCAGGCGGAAAACTGGTGCTTGAGACCGCTAATGTGGCGTTGAATGCAGAGCATGCGCGCCTCCATCCACCACTCGCCGCCGGCCAATACGTGATGCTTGCGGTGAGCGATCCAGGTGTGGGGATTGATCCGGAAACACAGGCCCGCATCTTCGAGCCATTTTTTACTACCAAAGAAAAAGGCAAAGGGACCGGATTGGGGCTCTCCACGGTGTACGGCATCGTCAAGCAAAGCAATGGTCATATCTTGGTTGACAGCACGCCCGGAAGAGGGACGAAATTCAGGATCTATTTGCCGTTAGTGAAGGAACCTGCTGACGCGATCAAGCCTGTCTCCGTAGCCCCGAGAGCTCTGGGAGGTAACGAGACCGTCCTTCTTGTCGAGGACGAAAAAGGCGTCCGCCAGGTGGCTTGGCACTACTTAAACCGCAGTGGATACACCGTCCTGGAAGCCCAAAATGGCAGAGAAGCCCTCGAGATCGCCAGGCAATATCCTCACCGTATTCATGTCCTGATCACAGATATGGTGATGCCTGGAATCGGCGGCTCGGAATTAGCCAAACAGATGGCATTGCTTCAGCCGGAAACAAGAGTCGTCTACATGTCCGGCTACAGCGAAACCGCGTTGTTCGAGCATAACGGTGTTGCTCCCGATCTGGTCTTGCTTCCCAAACCTTTCACTCAGGAATCTCTCACCAGCGCTGTGCGAGATGCCATCGATCGTGGGGCGAAGCCGAAGGACCTGACGAATCCCTGAACTCAAGCGAAGATTCCACAGGCGAAACAATGGCGGAGGGAGAGGGATTCGAACCCCCGATACCCTTCGGGTACAGCGGTTTTCACACATCCCTCCGCGTGAGTGTTTTTCAACGGTTTAACAGCACTTGAAATCACTGCTCACGGCGTCTGGGATTGAACCGTTCCCACGTTGAGGGGGGTACTTGCTGCTAGTGTCTGGAGCCTTAAAAACAGTGCTGATCGCCGCATATTTGCTGGGGAAAATTAATTTCAGGGTAGGGACTTGCTGGGGGCAGTCCTCAGTTGTCAGTCCTCAGTCCTTAGGGGCTTTTGTTCTGAGGGCTCCGCAGCCAAAACAAGGCTGCTTCGCCGTCCTCACCCCATCAAGCCAAAACCCGGTTTGCCGGGGACCCCGACTCGCAAAAAGTTCGTGCGATCCGGCGCTCACTTCTCGCTCACCCGTCCTAGGGGCTCGGCAATCCCGACCGGCAACGAATTTTCAAAGACCTTCAAGGGCTTTATTCTAAGGGCTCCGCGGTAAACCGCTTCGCCGTCCTCACCCCATCAAGCCAAAACCCGGTTTGCTGGGGACCCCGACTCGCAAAAAGTTCGCGCGATCCGGCGCTCACTTTTCGCTCACCCTATTCAAATTAAGCCCCACATTCTCAAATGCTGTTAAAACACACTTCTAGCACAATGATGACCTGCAGTTTCCAAGAAATCAATGATTTGATGCCAGAGTGATATCACGATTAAACAAACCTGGGGGCCATTCGCCAATCGCTTCGGTGGTTGGAGGATGTTGTTCTGCCTAGCGCGGCTTGGGCCGGGGCGAGGTGTTCACCGTCAGTCCCGAGGAGCTGCCATTGAAGTTGTCGTTGCCGATGTAAATCGCCTGGATCTGGTGCACGCCAGGGCGAAGCGGCGTGCTGTAGCTTGCCGCTCCGCCACCATCCAAGGTGAGCACGGGCCCAAGTTGCGTATTCCCATCCAGCAGAATCACGCTGCCTGAGGGGGTACCGCCACCCGAATTTACGGCGACTGTGAATGTCGCGCTCTGGCGGAAAAAAGTCTGGGCGGGCGCCGTGAGGGAGGCGGACGTGGAGTTCGCCCCTCCCGTCGCCGTAACCACCTGGGGCAACGGCGCAGAGGTGCTGGAAACGAAGTCAGGGTTGCCGAAATAGACCGCTGTAATGCTATGTGCGCCTACGGAGAGCCCGGCAGCGGGCAATGAGGCAACGCCACTGCTCAGTGGCACTGGCGAACCCAAATCGACGCCTCCATCCTGAAACTGCACGCTTCCTGTGAGCATGCCACCAAAGTAGGAACTCACGGCAGCGCTAAGAGTCAGAGGTGCCCCGGAGGCAGAGGGGTTGCTGCTCGAAGCGAGCGTCGTTACGCTGGCTTCCGGGCTCACCGTCTGCATGAGTTGCGAAGGGCTGGCGTCGAAGTTCACATCTCCGCTGTAGACGGCGTTGATGGCATGTTGGCCCAACGATAAGGATGAAGTCGTGAATGTGGCCGTGCCGTCAGGACTCAACGTTACGGCTGAACCCAAATTGGTGATGCCATCGCTGAATTGCACTGTGCCGGTGGGTGTGCCGCCCGATGGCGTTGTAACCACTGCGGCGAACGCCAGAGGCTGGCCGAAGGCAGACGGATTGCTTCCCGCGGCCAGAGAGAGCGCCAGGGTGGTGCCCCTGTCATTTTGGATTCCGTTTGTGGAATGGAGATCAATCGAAACTGGACCCGTCTGGGTACCACTCACCGCGGTATTGGTGATGGATACATTCTGGGCCTGGCTCACAACGACCGATCCCGAGGTACTGCCGGTTCCCAGGTAATAAGAAGGTCCGCTATTGGCGTTGATGATTTGATTTCCGTCCATGCTCACGTCACTGGCGGAGCCAATGAAAAACGCAGGGCCTGGCACATTCTGCACCGTGTTCCCGGACAAGACGATGTGCTGATTGATGCGCACATCCGTGCTTTCGCTTTCGTCATTAAAGTTGAATCCGTTGATCAACCAGCTCACGATCATGATGGCGCCGGGACTGGTTCCACCCCTCAGAATCCACGGGACTGTAGAAAAGGGCCCAGAATCAGAGATCCAATTGTTCAAAACCTGCATGTCCTGGACGCCCGGGCCGACCGCAGGCGGCACGTCGTTTAAGATCCCGGCCAAGATGGCAGCGTGGGTCTGTCCTATCATTACGTTGTTCTTTAACAGGCCATATGGCCCCTGGGGAAGGATGGCGCGCGCGTGATTGTTCAGAAACTGGTTGTTGCGCACAATCCAGCGGGCACCCATGTAATTGAGGCGTCCCAACCAACTGTCTGAGGCTACATGAGGGACCTCCTGGCTCAACTGCACATTAAATCCACCCCCTGCGTTCGGAGAGACCGCCTGGATCGAGGAGAACCCCAGCACACCGAATGCGGAATTGAAAATAATGACGGGGTCTCCCGGCTGCGGAGTGGAGTCCGACTCAGCTAACGTGAGTTGGTCTCCGCTGACTGCTTCCACGGGAAAGAAACTCGCGGCCCCGATATTGATGCCATCGTCACCGTGATAGGCAAACACACTGTTCTCCACCAGGACGTCGCCGCTACTCTGGTTCACTTGCAGGGCACCCCTGGAAGCGGAGATCAGCTTCCCACTCGACCGGTTCACTGTGCAGTTCGAGACCCGTATCCCTCGGCCGCGATCAAAGAAGAACGCAGTGTTCGGCGCCGAATGTACCGTCACGTTTTCAAGTGCGAAATCCTGCACACCTTCGACCCACATGGCAACCCCCTCGGTTGCATAATAGCGGACCAGGAGAGCGATACCAGCCGGGTAATCAACGAACGCGGGCGAAGAGTAGAGCCCATTGCCTTCATAAACCGGCGGGGGGGAACCGGAACCGTCGGTGGAGAAAAACTCCTCCGTTTCGGTTTGCCTTCCCCAAGTGTTGCCGGTCACATCCCAAGGCGTAGTAACCTCAATGGACTTGGAGCCATCGTCGGGATAGGCGGGGTCGATCTGAAGCTGGTTCGGGCCATTGTGGGGACCCGCAATGATCCTGCCCAGTGCAGCAATCCTTAGGTGCGGCCAATCGAGCACAAAGTTCTTGAACACCACTCTGGTAGCGTTATTCATGAGGATGCCGAACCCCGGGTTGCTGAAATTCAGCGTGGAGCCCTGGCCGTCGATGGTCATGTCGGTCAAACCGTCAATGAACCAATGGACGTTCGGGTCTGTACCCTGAAAGTTGTAAACGCCCTTGGGAATCATGAGCGTTCCTGCTCCGGCCGTCTGCGCACTGGCGACGGCCAGCGGGAAGTAGTCGTCCGGGAGTTCCCCTGGGTTGATTGGACGCATTGTGTAAATCGTATCTGATGCTGGCGCCGGGGCCAGGATAGTGACGGTGATGTCTTGCCCGGTGACCGAAGTGAACGTCTCCACACGATCAGCCGGCGTGGTCGTCAAGCCGGCGGATGTGGGAATAAAAGACAAGTAGGATTGATCGATCGCAAAGAGCCCGCTGCGGCCCTCACTGCGGCCAATTCGGACATAGTGTTCCAGGGCATCAGAGTAACCGGTAGCGCCAAACGCCTGTGCCAGGTCCGGATACAACGCCAGGTACTCAGCCGCGGAAAAAACATTCGATCCCTTATCGCCGCGCGACAACCCGGTCTGGAGCCAGAATGAAGTTGCTTCATCGGTGGATTGGAAATTCAGCTCAGGATGCTGCTTCATGTAATAAGCCGGATCAAAGACCAGGGGCATCAACGCGTCCAGGCCGATGCGGCCGTCGCTAGAGTACGTAAACACGTGATCATTGGCGCCCTTCAGCGCGTAGTCATTGATGCTATCGACGCCGCCAGCAGTGCCGTAAAGCAGCGCCTTGTCGTAATTCAAGAACAAGTAGTCCAAAGCATAAAACCGCGGATGGCCGTGCCGGTTTTCCGAGATGCCATGCTCAATCCAATGGGTTTCCGCATCCGTGTCGGACAGGGACGCCAAGTCGGGATTCGCCTGCTTGTAATACGTCACGTCGAAAACTGTCGACGCGAGCGCCAGCACTCCGCTGCGGCCTTCGGTGTGTCCGGTGGAAACGTAGTGCTCTAAAGCTGCAGCATAGTTCTGCGCGCCGAATGCCGCCTGCAGATCAGGATAGTAAGCCAGGTACTGCTGGGTCCAAAAGAGCGGATGCGCTCGCCGGCCCTCATCCACACCCTGGTTGATCCAGTGGGCCTGCGCGTCGGCGTCCGACAAGCCAGCCAAGTCGGGATTCACCTGCTTGTAGTAAGAAACATCGAAAACCAAAGGACTTACTGCCGCTGTGGGGTCGACTGCCGCCGCTTTAGGGGCTACTGGCGGGGCGAGCGAACCCCGGTTTGCGGCTGAAGCCGGACTGGATCTGCCCGTGAGCAAAAGCCCCCTCCCTGCCTTATCGGCGAGCTGGCCGAAGCGCGGCATCGAGTAGCTCCTGGATCGATTGATCCGCGAAACGAGGTCCTTCAGCTTGGCCGCGGTCGTGAACACCGGGGGATGCTCGGCCAGACTGTGATAGGAGCCGGGGATGCCGTCCATATTGCCTGAGACACGAGCCGGGCTACGCGACGACGGATTGAGATCCTGGGCCGATAGAATTGAAGATAAACAGAACAAACTTCCTATGAGAGCTGCGATCAACTGAGGCCATCTTGCTAGCATGCGTCCATTTTCACTTTCCTGGTAAATTAGCTACTCTGCAAATTAACCCCATTTGAGGCTGGGAGTTTCAGGACAGGCTCATAAATCCGTGCCCTGACACAAACCTATTTATGAAACATGCTCTAATTTTCGGCCGAAACGGTAAAGCCGAAGCGGCCTGGGCACATGTTGTCAGCAACTGTCTCGCAGTGGGTCTGAACCTTGATGCCGGCGAATGGTTTTGCGCTCGCCGAGCCTGGAGCCTGAGCTCGGCAGGCGGTTACCGCGATGCCTAAAAGCAAGAACGTCATAAACTTACAATTGATTGTTCTCATACTGTCCTCTTTCTGAATACAAACACTAACTGAAGATCTAAGTCTCGGGCCCAACCTGCAATGGTTTGACCAGAACGCTGTGTTGTCTTCAGAACGGAACTTCTGGAGGTTCTTGCCTACGCTTTACAAAAATGTACAAAGGCTGTGCTTAGCGTTATGTGTTCTTGTCCGCTGCTAAGGCATGGACACCTTTTTGGGAAAAACGGGAATGCTTTCTGAGCTGAACAGAGCTGGGGACGGAGCACCGTCAAGAGTAATCATGAAACAACTGTCTGGGCCGGGCCATCCGCCCAACTGTCTCTTTATGAGGTTCGTTACAGCGAAACGTCGGGTCTGTTTTCGTAGGCTGACCCGATATGGCAGAGCTGGTCCAAGGTTTCAGCGAACAATTCATAAAGCAACTTCAGCCGTTCGAGATCTTCGATGTCATCCATCACCTCGAAATAAAGCTCGTCCACGCCCTTGGGGAACGGAGCCTCGAACCAGCCTTCGTCGTCCTTGACAGTGAATAAAATGTCTGGCTGGGCGGCGATCAGATAGCGGATTCTGGCGTTGGCGAACAGCAGCCGCAACTTTGCTTCATCATTACCTTTGATCACGAAGTCATGGTCAAAGGGTTCGTAGCCTACCTTAACATCCTGCATTCCGAACCATTGGGCGATCTCGCTGAAAACGCTTCGTCGGTACACCATGAAGCGAAAGCCGTCGGGATTCACATAGGGTGCCCGCATCCGGGTAAGACTATTATTTGTCCTTCTGCCCACCGTAATCACAGGAACGTCCAAAGTAATGGTCCATTGGCCGTGCGTAGCTTCGACCTTGTCGCCTGTCCAAAAACCTCCTGCGACATAACGTCCGTTGATCTCAGCACTGAGTTGCTGCCAGATCTCTTCTTTGCTCGGACCGAATAACTCGCGCAATATGCCCATGCTATCTCCCTTAGGGAGGGTGGCCTCCCAACGTTTCACAGAACGATAGGGCTGACACCGGATAAAAGCTAAGAATTAAGAAGCTTGAGAGCTTCATCTCTTCTTTGCCAGTGGTTTTTTGTTCTTCAAGGCAAGCTGATACTTCTCGAGCTGCTTCTGGAAGGGGTTTTTCTTCTCCGGAGATGCCAATGCAATCGCTTGCTCTTCGGTTTTCACGGCATCTTCGTACTGCTCATTCACATAGAAAGCTTCAGCCAGCGTGTCCAGATGGTTTGGGTCAGGATGGTCTTTACCCATGCTCACTGCTTTGCGAGCGTATTCCAGCGCAGTCGCGGGGTTGCGAATTGCCGGATCAGAACTCGTCGCGTAGGTCCAGGCAGCAGTATTCAGCCCCTCGGCGGAACCTTGTTCGGCAAGTTTACGATACCAGTAGAGCGCCTGGTTATCGTCTTTGGGGACGCCTTTGCTTCCGTTTTCATACATCGAGGCGAGGTGGTACAGCCCAAACACCTCACCCAGATCGGCAGCTTTATGGTAGGCGGCGATGGCTTCGGGTCCGTTGCCCAGGCGCTCGTATGCGATTCCTAAATCGGACCAGCCAGCGGCCAACTTTGGCTGATACGTCACGACATCACGAAACCAGCGCACGGCCTCCTGGTCGCGGTGGGCCTTGAGGGCATCGTAGCCCCAACGGCCTTCCTCGTATCCAGCTTTTCCCGACAGGTTGACCTTGGGCCGTCCAACAGTAGCAGCCCAGAGTCCAATCAGGAGTATTGCACCGATGCCGGCGGCAATCGGCGCGCGATTTTCCGGCAGTGTGATGGCGAATCCGACGAAGATGCCGAGAATTGCGCCAGCACCGTGAGCGATGTTGCCCACCGGCGCGATGTGGGTCACGGATAAAAGAATGCACAGAAAGAACCATCCTACAAACAGCTGGATGGTCCTGCCATCAATGGCCTCACGGAAGCGTTCATCCCGTTTGGAGAGTACCCAGAGCAGCCCAAAGAGGCCATACCCGACGCCGGAAAGGCCGACTCCACCCAGGGCGAAGGCAAACTCCAGCGCGTTGGGCCCGAACGCAAACAGAAGGATCAAAGCCGCAGTTTTAGCATGACCGTAGACTTCTTCCACCAGCGTCCCAAAAACCCAAATCCAGTAAACATTGAACACCAGGTGCACAATGTTGACGTGAGGCAAGATACTGGTGACCAGCCGCCAGAGCTCGCCGCGCCGGATCATTGCGGTTTCAAAGAGCACCGAGACATCCACCTTGCCCCACCAGACAATGGTTACCCCGATCGCCAGCAGAATAGTTCCTGTAATCACCGGGTAGCGCAGAAATTCTGTCAACTTTGGAGGCTGACGCATGGTTCTCACGCTACACAAAATTACCCTGGGCGTCCAGCGCGGTTTGCGCAGCTCCTTACAGGAAACAAATCACGGTGGGCCACACGCCCAATTGCCATGTAGCAGGACCACTTTTTTACCAATTACGGTTCGGCTTATCTACTTTCGTGTATAACACCTCACTCTTCCCAAATCCGCCCCCACTGCCTTGTCCCGATTCGGCAGGACGATGTTGGGAGCAGTAGCTGCTGCCTTCGGCAGCATCAAACGTACAAGGAGTTCCGTTCTGGGAACGGTGCAAGCATTTCTTCGATGAACTAGACTTCTGTGCTTCAATGGTCATTTGATACTCCTATAAGTGTGACGAAACTATTGGTTCAATTAGAAAGAGAAGCAGGATGGCCACGACGAACATGGCTGACGCCAAAGCTATTTGAGCAATCAATAACCACCTTGCTTTGGAAGTGATCACCGGCGATTGCGCGGTGACTACCTGCTGCCAAAGCATTGCGCGATCACCCCAATATCCTTGTTCGTAAGCCTCGAGTGCTGTGGATTCAATTGTCCAAAGGTCAGTTTTGAGTTTGTTTAGTGATGAAAACAGTGGGAGTCCTGGAAGCCTGCGCACCCACATTACGGCGAGACAAAAACCTACACAGCATACGAGCAAAACGATCGCTAAAGACAACGGTATCAAGATCCGCAAGCGATTGAAGGGCCAGACAGAAAGCGTATCTACTTTCATGAAGGCGAGGGCTGCAGCGAGAAAGACACCTGCTAACCCGGCGGTTTTCTGAGCTTTGTCTTCGAGAAGGCTGTTGATTCTGACATTCTCTTTGTAGCTATCGACCCCTACTTCTACAAGTGACTTTAGCATTTCAAGTTGAAATTGGCGGGCGTCGAAAGACATTGATCCTCCAAACAACGATAAGAAGCCGAATATAATGAGTTATGCTCGAACTTATATACCGCATAAGGATGTTTGTCCACACATCTTCGCAAAACTCTGTTTTTCCTTTTCCCAAAATGAACCTAAGTTCCTATTCGGGACCAAGCGGGTCGACGGTGACAAGTGAAGTTAATTGAAATGCAGGTCACCTGTTTGTTTGAAAACGCTTCAGTCCCCTAGGCATGGTCAGAACTTTATGTGAATGCGCCGTAGATTTTCCACTGCGAAGACGAAAATCCCCACCCTTCGCAAAAAACGCGAAAGGGTGGGCCACCCGGCTCTCGGGAATACTGGTCCACGGTTTTGATTTACCTGCTGGGAAATCCTTGGATACATCTAACCTTCAGTTCCGTGTCTGAGATTATTTTCATTTGGAGTGATTCGTCCACCCCTAAATCTCTAGTCAATGTTACATCTAGAGCATCTGGCCTCGGCATCACTTTCCCTAGTGCCTGTACCTGAAAATAGTCGGCAGTGGCAACACTCTTTGCTGGCCCAGTGAGAATCACCAAGATTTTCTGGCCCATGACGAATTTGGACTTTAGGGGAGGCTTTATTCTCACCCATCGCACAAAATCCTTCGGGGTCTCCAAAGAAGTGCATGGTGTCATCTGTGAACTGAAGCGGGTGCAGGCAGATTCTAGCAAGCTGAAGGGGAGGGTGTTGTGGATAGTCAGGCGGGGTTTGCGCTCCAATCTACATAACTAATTCGTCTGGACTGACCAGCGGATCAACAACAAAATTAGGCGTCGTCTTGATATGAATGAACTGCAATACGCTATCGAGCGAAGTAAAGGCGTCAGGACGTTGTTTCCCTCCCCAATATTGTTCGCTGATTGAAAGCTGAACGTTCAACGGTATCTGGTCTTCTGGCCCGGTCTCTGGGCCGATTACTTTCCATTGGTGTGCAAGAAACAACTCTTTGAATTGATTCGCGTAATCCCAAGTTTCATCACTTACAGATGATGCGACAATGTGCAGCGTATGGTTGGGATACTGTTCCAAGATTGCGGTTATCTCGGATTTTTGCCAGTCCTTGATAGTTCTCCAATCCGAAGGACGTGTATATGGAGATGATGAAATAATAGTTGATACTTGCGGCATTGGAATAAATCGGTCAAGAGCAAGTGCCGCCACCACGATTACAAGCAGCGATCCGGCGAACCATGCATTTTTTGACTTGCGTAGGAGCCGCGTCCAAACGAAGGCAATACCGGATACTCCTAAACAGGCAAGGGCGAGGAAAATTCTGGAGCCTACCACGCTGGTAAACCCCCGAGCCTGCAAGAACTGACTGAACCCCCATACAGCCAATCCTCCCCCAAATAGAGAAAAAGAAGAAATGACAACCACAGGCTTGTATTTTTGCCATGTTGATAACGGAAGGATTGGCCCCAATTCCTTACCAGGGGACAAGATTTCTGGTTCGCTGCCCATAGGGAGATTGTCGCAAAATTTGCGACGTGGGCCACGTATATAATTGCCCTCTCATTGGTTCGATCCTATGACCCGTGAGCTTGCTTGCAAGAAGAACTGACAGATCAGCTGCCCTCATTCCACCATCCACAAATTCTCAGTGAATGGCCACTCTTCATCAATCCACTGCGCTTCACAAATGAAGTCGGCGCGCACTGCCATCTGCGACAGTTCGCTTGGCGTGAACTTGTGCGATGACCCGGGATGAAAGACGATTACCTATTTGCTCGCAGTTTACGAAAACGCTAGTCCGCGTTCCCCGGCCATCGCAAAAGAAAATTCCACCTCCCTATTGACGATCAATGGGTATACAATCCCAGAAAATTGAAATCTGGGTGAGCAATGTATGCGGAAATTCCTTGGAGCGAGCTTCACGGTGGCAGTTCTGTATTTGCTGGTCGCGGTCGCGCACGGCGACCAGAAACGGGCGACGGGCAAGCCCTTCATCCAGAACGGCGATTTTGAAGATGTCAAAATTGCGGCGCCGTTCATGTCCAAGAACCCCGCAGACGTTCCCGGATGGACCCATAGTCAAGCAGACCCTGGCGACGGCCTCATTTGGCGGATTGGGTACGCCGATGCTGGTGGCACGATCACCAAGGCCGGACATGGTTCACAGTTCGTCACGCTGGGAGGCGGGTACTATGCGGCGGGTTCCCCAAGTTGGTCGACAACTATTTCGGGATTGACTCCGGGAAAGACCTACCAGTTGAGCTTTATGCTGGCCAACGAGAACCTGGGCACTCCGCAGACGATAACGGTGGCCTTCATCTCCGGTTCGTCGACTCCCGCCCAGTCCTACACCGTCCAGCCAGGCCAGGGTTATTGGACCCTCTGGGAGAGCAAGACGCAGACCTTCACGGCCACGGCGGCCACCGCCCAGGTAAAATTTTCGGTCGCCAATATGCGTTATGACATCGGCCTGGACAACGTTAGCGTCAGCGTGGCGAGCCAGCAGTTCAGCGTGAAGGAAGAGGCCGGCAAGATCGGCATTACCTTGAACGATGCGGTACTTTTTGATTTCAATAAGTACGACCTCAAGCCCGCGGCCGAGGCGGTCCTGGCGGAGATCAAGTCGACGATCATCGACAAGCATCCGAGCGGCAAGGTGGTGGTGGAGGGTTATACCGACGATGTTGGTGGCGATGCCTACAACCTCGAACTCTCAGACCAGCGGGCGAAATCCGTAGCCGCCTGGCTGCAGCAACACGGCCTGGAAAGCTCACGCTTGAAGACCCAGGGCTACGGCAAGGCGAGGCCGAAGTTTCCCAACAATAGCAGCCGCAATCGGGCCAAAAACCGGCGGGTGGAAATCAATGTCATCGAATGATCGGAGTTTTGACGCGCATTGGACGGGCGCTATGTTGCGATTCTCGTCTGTCATCTGAGCGCCACGGAAAATGTCCGAAGTGGTTTGCGTAAGCTGGCCGCACGGCCCAAGCGAACTGGTGAAAAGGAGCCCTCATGCAAAAAGGTGTGAAAGCTGTCTCGATTGCCGCTCTGGCGGTACTGCTTCTCGTGATCGTAGCGTTTACCGTTTACCATTTCCAAAGCGGAAAAGGGGCAGCGCAGAAGTCGGAGGCAAAGCCCGCGGCGCAGAAATCAGAGGCAACGCCCGCGGCCGCCGGCGTTCCATCTGCCAGGGCATCCGACCCGGTCTGGCAAGTTATGGCGGATTTGGCGTACCTGGACCTGCACCCTCCCGACCTGTCCCCGCCCAACACCGCTGCTTACGCGCGGGCATTCGATACTGACCCTGAGCGAACCGAGCAGGGGATTGAAAAGCGAATTGCTCTGGTGCCCTACGAAGGCTCTCTGTCCACTCCCGCCGACCTCCTGACGACCGGGTTGGCCAACAGCCTCGACCGTGCCCAACTCGTGCAGGCGGTCTTGAAGTCCTCGGGAATTGAAGCCCGCATCGTCTCTACCGGTCAGGACGGTAAGATCGTGTTCGCAAAATACCCGGCCACGATGCCGGTGAATCTTCCACCAGTCAAGCCTGATGTGCTCGAGGCCCTGCGGAAAGAGGTCAGCGAGGTCTCGCCGTTGGTCCTGGCAAAACTGAAGAAGCAAAAAGGCGGTAACTGGGCCGCCAGCCTCACCGGCGCAAAAATGGAGAAGCGGCTCTATTGGGTTCAGTACCAACGGTCGGGCAACTGGGTGGACTTGGTCCCGGAAGATACAACTGTTCCGGAAAGCAAACGCTCCAGTGCGCAGGTTCTCTCTCCCGACGATCTTGCTGCCCTGCAATGGCAGGTGAAGCTGACTGTCACGAACTCCTTCTCCGCCGGCCCGCAGGAGCAGCAGGTGCTGACGTTTTCCGCTCCGGCATCCGATCTCAATGGGGCCGCTCTCACGTTTTTTAACCGGCCAGATGATTCGCAGCAGTTCACTCCTTATTTCTTCTATGGCGACAAAACACTCCCGGGGACGAAATTCCCAGTAAAGCAAGATGACCACGAGCTGGACCATCAGTTGCTCAAGATAGATGTTGCCGGACCCTCGGGGAGCCGTCACTTCGAGCGTGTCCTGGTCGGCCCCAAGGGAACGGAGAGCAATTCCGAGCGCATGCTGGAGATTGCCACACTGGCCCGCATTACCGTGGTCACGCGTTCCATTTCAGATGAAGAATTCAAACGAAGCATCAGCGGCAATCTGGCCCAGTGCGCCAGGTTGGTGTTTGGCAAGGCCGGAGAACTCCAGAGCGGACCCTCCGCCAATTTTGTTTCGCCCGCCGCCATCGGGGTGTTGGATACGTCGCACAGGGCCGCAGGCCTCGGCGCAGCCGGAGAGCAAGTGCTGGCTTTCCAGGGAAGACCGGCGCTGGCATTGGAGCATGACTTTTTGCAGGTCAACGGCGATGCGCTGGAACACCGGCATTCTTTTGACCTGATTGATCCCGGCCACTCCGAGTATGCGCCAAAGGCCGGAAAAGACACCATGGTCCAGGCAGCGATCGAGCAGTCGGTTGTGGATGCCTGGCTCGAGGACCGCGTGACTTCCGGCAAGACCGTGCTCACCTCGCGTGGCGCGGTGCATGAACTGCTGGCTTCTGCGGCGCCGCTGAACATCAGCAAGCCACCCGCCATGCTGGGGGCCGACAAGTACGGGACCATCCGGCCGGCTTACCTGCTGGGTGCAGCCACCCAGGGCAAAGCGGCCGGCTGGCGCTTCGATCCCGGACCTCAGTTGGTTCCCGTCCTGTGGAATTACAGCGGCGGCACGGAGAGTGCGGATACTCCCGTCGCCCGCGTGCAGAAACTGTGCGATGCGATCCCCAAGGGCTTGTGGTTTGTCCCGGCGGAAGTCTTCCCGCAAAAGTTTCTCGTCGGCGGGCTGGTGAAATACGATTGCGCGCTGCAGAAGGCTTACCTCGCTGCCGCCAGTCGTATAGAAGATATCGGGAGGCTGATCGGTGGCGAGGCGCCGGCCAGCCCGGGCGTGAGCGACGACGATCTGAAAAAGATGATCGATGAGCTGGGTCCCGATCTGGTCAAGAACATACTGCTGGGAGCACTGGGGCAAGCGGGCAGCGGGCTGGGCGTGCATGGTGTGCTCGGCGAAGAACCGGAGCATTCTTCTGCTACCGACCAAATCATCCGCTACCTCACGGGCGTGGGTGCGGATGCTCTCTCGGATAATGCCGCGGAAAAACTGAAAGAATACCTGGGCGAAATTCAAAAGTCATCACAGGAAGGAAAATCTCCGGACCAGATCGAGCGTGATATCGCCAAAGACTTCTCGCCGCGCTAAGGAGGCTATGAAGGACACTTGTGGTGCGTAAGAACGCTGTCGGTACCAAAAGTCCATTCGGCCGGGGATGCACGGGCAGAAAACAGGAAGAGTTGTAAATCACGTCCCTTGAAAAGATTGGCCGGGGAGAGAGGATTTGAATCTCCGACCCCCTGGTCCCGAACCAGATTCCAGCCCTTATTGAAAATCTGTTGAAATTTGCTGTTTCTAAGTAATTGTTATTGAAACGTTTGCCTGTCGGTGTTTGAAAGCTGTTGAAGTTTGTTGAATCTGGATGCTTTGACAGCCTCAAAATTGCCTACAGTCCACCTTTTCAACTGAAGTTCCGGTCGACTTTTTTTGACCAAACGGCCCAGACCAAGGTAAGGACACCGGAGCGAGTGGAGTGGTTTCTTCCGGTGTCCTCGCCGATTCGAAATCAGCTATTTCTTTGCGCCTGGTCTGTGGACCAAACCTTGCACGCAAGAGCTGGAGGCCGGAATCTGATTCTCGACCGCCCACGGAGTCCCCAGCGTAATCACGTGGCTTACAGCAATCACGTTCTTGGGGAGCTTGTTGTATCCACAGGCCGGGTAGTTGTTGGCACCCGGATAGTGGCATGAGAAGCAGTTGTTGGTCGGCTTCGTACCTGGGTTGGCCGCGAGCTGCTGGAATGTCTCCGCCGTCGTATTGGCCAGATTCACCGATCCTACGGAGTTGGTTACGGTGCTGTTACTGTTGTACGTGTTCGGCTGCATCCATACAGTCCCGACGAGGTGGTAATTGGGGAAGGGCGATGGCAGCGCGCCCTGAGCCTGCGCATTCACGTTTTGAATGTCAGCCGGTCCGTTGGGGAGCGTGTCTCCGCCGGTCGCGTTTTCCTGCACCGAGTAAGTGATCGGCGAGACCGCTTGGCTGTTCAGTGAAAGGCCTCCCGTGCAGCCCGAGCCTGCATTGCCGGGCACGGCGCAAATATTCACCTTCGAATACAGCGTGCCGGCTGGACAGAACGTGAAACCGGTGGAACAGGTGATGCTCGGGCTTGGCTGGAACATAAAATCCGGAGTCGCCGGTGTGTTGAGATTGTGCTCAAACGTTCCCCACACGAATTCCTTATGGTTAATCGTATAACCAACCACGTGCAGACCCACCAGCGCTACTGTGACCGTGGAGTAGGTGCCATTGGGCATAATCGTGCCACTGTTAGGCGGCACCTGGGTAAGATTCGGCACTTGGGCTTGCGTCGTGTAGGCGCCAGCCGGCGGATTCCCTACGACCCGAATCCAAGTCGCTTTGAATACTGCGGCGCCGACCGAGAAATAGGGCGCACTGGGATATTGATACTGGCCTCCGCTGGAGGTGATCAAATTCGCCTTCGCAGAGGCAAAATACGACGGGTTCATGTGCACAGAGGCGTAGACCGGATATCCTCCGGGTCCAACCATCATATTGCCATCCGCCTCGACGATGGCTCCAGGGCCTTGTGCGCCTCCGGCCGCTCCCGCTTTGCGCAAGGTTCGGGCGGCCAGCTTCAACGTACGGAGATGAAGCGTCTTGGCATCCGCAGACGTGCTGGTGAGATCGTCTTCGCTCGGCAAGGTCAAAAATCTCGGTGCTCCACTTGGGCCCACGGGCGCCATTGCCCAGGTGAAAGCTTCCCACGACCATTGCTGAAAATTGCAGTCCTTCGCGCTCAGGGGCGTATCCTGCGTCGGGAATTTGGCGCCAAGCTTCAGATAGTTGGACAGTCCCTCCGACCAGCCCTGCAGGGGACATGTCCCTCCTGTCTGACTGGCCTTGGACTTGGCTGTTCGATTGGGTTTGCTCTTCTGCGCCGGTCCGGCCCAGGCGTTGCGAGCGTAAGGCAGCATCAGCCCGACCGTCGCCAAAACCAACACGAAATAGTAGACTCGTTTCGAAAACTCGCGATTGTTCCTGACTTGCCGAGTAGTGTGATCCATAGAGATAGCCTCCTGTCGAACTTTTAAGTTTGGGTGCGATAACCAAGTCCCACATTTGCCCAACCCACAGCAAAAACTTGCTTCTTTTGCCAGAACGATGGGCCCAAGCGAGCTTATGGTACTGACTGGAAACGACAAACCAGATAATCCCCCTTTTTATATCCTCGGTTTCAATTTGGGACTTGTTCGTCGAAAATTCAAACTGCACGGGTCTGGAGTTACCTCAACAGCATAGTGCTTCCCTTGCAGCACTGCCTCAGCGTTACCTCTCTTAAAAGCTTCGACTTTGCGGTTGCGCAGTCTAGCTAATACCCCATCTCGGCCCAATAAAAACATGACGTGGAGACGGAAAAAACTGTTTAGGAATTGCCCGGCACAATACTCCCATTCTCCAATCTAAAGCAAACAAATTCCAGATTATTTCTCCTCCTTCGTTTCAAAATGAAACGGCAGTTCAATCTGGTACTGCTGCGATTTTCATACGTGAAGTGTCGACATCGTTGCCAAGAAGCCTGGAGAGGCAACGCGACCACGCACCACAGCTACTTTCTTTAGCTATTAAGTGTCACAACGAAAATTGTCGCAGGAGCGGGGGTCATCCCGAGCGCCGCAATTCGATCAAGTAGTGATCCGCAAACGACGGCAATGGAGGTACTGCTTCCAAGCGGCGCTCGCAACGGTCGAGGAAGTGAATCAGCTTGCGATGCCGCAACGCCCAGGCCTCGGCATAGCTGGGCGGAACGAACACGCCGATGGCACTAACGCGGAGAATCGTGAAATGAGGCATTGACCATCGACGCATGGTCCGCAACGAAGGATACGACACATGGATTCCATGCCATTCCACGGAGGATCGGAAACGGCGAAACGCGCGAGCAGGATCGCCGTGAAGCAGATACCAAATCCATTCCCAAGGACACCATGGACCCATCACACACAGCAGGACGTGAGTGCCCGGATGCAGGCACCGCGCAAGTGCGCCCAGGGCCACATCGACATGTTCCACGCAGTTCAGTCCGCCAAAATTCGAAAACGCGCCATCGAACTCCGACGTCGGCAGATTGTCGAGGTTATCCCAGCCCATGCATTCATAGCGGATCATGTCTTCAAGCCCATGTTGCTTGGCCTTGGCTGCGGCGATTTCGATCATGGCGCGAGAGACGTCGGTTGCAAACACTGAGACACCTTGACGCGCGAGATATACGGCGTCCTCGCCGGTGCCGCAGTTCAATTCAAGGATGCGCTGGCCAGGAGCGAAATGGAATGGAAATCGATTCCACACTGCCCGCCGCATTGTGGAGCCAATCAGAGAATTCGTGAATTCCCGGTCGTAACTAGCCGCCAGTTCTCCAAATGGATCGGCGGCGCCTTCGGACTGGCTCATTGACGCCCTATCAAGATTACGAAGCGGCTTGGTTCGCGCTTCCCCTTCCATCGTGCTACCCAAGGACGCATGGCCCACTTCCAGCCGTACCACGGCTCGACCTTTTCCCAGTTAAGGCAAAGTTCGTGTTCAAGTTGTGTTAGACGATCTCGAGTCATGTATTGCAGGCTCGGGATGGACTCGGATCGCGTGCCATACCGCTTCTCAAAAAACGCGTGACGTTCAGCGATCATCAGTTTACCGCTTTCTTCCTTTTGGTATACCGGTGTTTCGAGAACGACAATACTTCCACCGGGTCGCAACACTCGAAGAGCTTCACGCAAGGTTGCGCCGTAGTCGGTGCTGTAGTGCAGGCTAGCGTTGTAGATCACGGCGTCCGCAACACCGGAAGCGAGCGGCAGATGCTCAAATTCCGCCTGGAAACGAGGCCACGCGGGAGTGTAATGCCGCGCGGCTCCCAATCCATCCTGGTCGTCGACACTCACGTCGATGGCGCAAGGAGTGCAGCCGTGTTCCGCCAGACGCCGACTCAACCAAGCCACTCCGGCCCCGAGATCCAGGATCGAAGGGTTGCGGCCGAGCTTGGGAAGAACACGCCGGACAAAGCAGTCGAATGTATTCTTATGGATTGCCCATTGCCACGCAATCGGATGCCCAGGGTCGCATGATGGCAGCTTCAAATAGAAATCTGGTGATTTCGAGCCACGCCCTTCCGCCAACCGGATAGCCGTATAGTCACGCAGAAAAGGCTCCAGCACGGCCAATCGATCGGGTGGCAGGAACCGCCATATGCCGTCAATACAGGAATAGTGGTTCCCGCAACGTTCGCACGCCGCGGCTTGCATCTGTGCTGAAAGGGTGCCGAGATCCGATTGGCATTTGGGACAGGCCAGTCGCCAGTCGAAGGTCAAGCCTCGACCTCATGGGCTACAGCCAACATAGCCTCCTTCGCCGCCCGGGCTTCGGCGTTGAGCGTGACGGCCGCGGCTTGGTCCGCCGAAAACGCGCGGTGTGCGGCGACTTCCTTGCGGAGCCAGCGATCGGCGTGCTGGTAATAAGTGCGCGAATGCCGGTTGCGAATGGCGTAGTCACGATCGGTGCTATCGTCCCAACTCTTGTTGAGAACCACACGGTCGGCGATCCTGCGAAAGTAACCAGTATTCATGATCGGGTAGGAAACCGTAGTCAGAAATTGTTCGGGATCGCACTTCTTCACCAAATCAATGGTTGCTTGCATATCCTCGATTGTTTCGTCCTCGTAGCCCCACATAAGGAACATACCCACTTCGATTCCGAATCGCTTGGCCATCTTGCTGGCCCATTCCACTTGCTCCACTTTGACTCCGCGCTCCATTGCGTCGAGAATTCGCTGGCTGCCGCTCTCCGAACCGATCCAGATACGGTAGCATCCCATCTCAACCAGCGTGCGGATTACGTTCTCGTTCATCATCCGGTCGGCGCGCGAGATTGTTTCAAACGGCAGAAAAAGCTTCCGGCGTTTCAGTTCGGCGGCATAATTGTGCAGCCAGCCATGATGGATAGTAAACACGTCGTCGGCGTACCACACCTGATCGGGATGGTAAGACGTCTGGATGTGTTCCAATTCATTGGCGCAATCTACATAGCTCCGGCGGCGGTGCGAAAAACCGAAGACCGCATGCGAGCACCAATTGCACTTGTATGGACAACCACGCGCGGTGATCAGATTCACGCTGCCGCGACCGTGATGCGCCCGCCAAACGTCCACGTAGCGCGCCTGATCGATTTGTCCACGGTCGGGCCAGGGCAGGCTATCCAGATTTTCGATCTGCGGCCGGGCAGGATTCATGATCACTGCGCCGCTCTCGTTCTGAAACGCCGTCCCACGGACACCATACAGCCGGTGCGGACCCTTCTTGTCGATCTCGGGCAGGAGCTCGGCCAGCGTCTCTTCACCTTCGCCGATCACAACCACGTGAGCTCCACGCTGAATGTACTCTTGTGGATAGTTGGCGGCTTCTGGCCCGCCCAAGACCACAATCCAGCCATGGGCGTGAGCCCGCGCCGTTATCTCCAAGATCGCGCCGCGTGTGGTGAGATTTGTGTAGATGCCGAGTACGCTCTTCGGTCCGTTCTGCAATCTCTCAAACAAAGCGTCGCGTGAAGAAAAGGTGCTATCAAAGACTTCCACCGCGAATCCCGCCCGGCGGAGATACGCGGAGATGTACAGGAGTCCCAGCGTAGGATACGGCTTCATGATCCTTACTTCCTTTTCGTCCTCGAAGAGGAAGTAACCGTGAGTGAGAAGGATGTTAGTCATGGTGGTTTCCGGCGTCAGTTCCACGATCCGCTGAGATTGGGCGGCAAGACCGGCAGGTAATGTTTATGAACGGACGTGGGATGTTCGGCCTGATAGTTTGCTTCTACCTTTTGAATCTCCTTCCACTCGGCATTTACGCTATCGAGTTCGGCGAGCGCCTCGGTCGTGTTCTTCGGGGCCGATTGCAGTTTCAGGCGGACGTCCAATTCGCGATGGACCACTTTGTACAGACGGCGGTAGAACTCCGTCCGATACGATCCCTGGAACATCATGGCGAGATCGTCGCTATTGTCCCAATGGTCTTTGGTGCCCAACTCGTTTTTCACCATATCGTAGAAACGCGTTCCCGGTAAAGGGTTACTGACGCTAATCCCGATGCTTTCGGGCAAAGTCGTTCGCACCATTTCGGCGGTCGCAAGGATGTCTTCGAAAGTTTCCCCTGGATAACCGAATTGCAGGAAGAAACCTGTGGCGATGCCCGCGTCCTTAAGCCGCTGCCTCACGACGGGGATTTGCTCAACGCAAATTCCTTTGTCCATGGCGTCGAGAATCTTCTGGCTGCCGCTCTCCGCGCCGATCCAGACTTCCCGGCAACCCGCATGCGCCAGCGCCTCTACAGCGTCAGGCGTCATCAGGTCGACACGTGATTGAATCATGAAAGGAATCGAAGCATCTCGAGCCCGCACCTCCTCGGCGAATTGCACCGACCATTTCGGCTGAAGTCCGAAGATATCGTCGACGAACCAGATATGGTCGGGTCGGATGGTTTGTTTCAACAATGCCATCTCCTCGGCAACGTTTGCCGGAGAGCGCATGGCATAGCGCTGTCCCCAGATCGGTTTCGCGCACCAATTGCAGTGAAACGGACATCCTCGCGTACTCACCATGTTGACGCTAAAGAACCCGTGTGCCTGCATCCACGCGGCGCGATACGGCTCGGCTTCCAGCAAATCCCAGGCAGGCATGGGAAATACGTCGGGATGCCGCTCGGGAATGCGCGCCTCATTGCGCCGGACTCCTCGCGGTTGGCTGGAATCCGCGCGCGCCAGGCCGGGAATCTCGTCCAATTTCGCATTGCACAAGGATCCCGTGGAACGCAGCGTCCCTAACAATTCACCCAGGCTGTGCTCAGCCTCCCCTAAGATTGCGTAATGGACGCCGTGCAAAAGATACGCCTCGGGATGGTCGGTTACGTCCGATCCACAAGCGATCACGGTTGCGCCGCGTCCGGCGGCGAAGCTTGCCATTGCCTGCGCCGCTTGCCGGCTGTGGTTAAGACACATTTTGTTCAGAAAATGAAACTCATCCTCAAAGAGCACCACCATTCGGCAATCCGAAGCGCGGAGCAGCGCCTCAAATTCATGGACGCCGTCGGAGAGCAGGGCGTCGAAGAGACCAACGGTGTATCCAAGTGAACGCAGGTAACTGGCGGCGTAGAGGGTCCCCAGCGGCGGATAGGGACGCATCTTTTCTACCTGCTTGGCATCGTTCTTTAAAAAGAAGGAGTGTGCGAGGAGTACATCCATATGGTTCTCCACTGGTAATCTTCGCCAGACCTTAGTGGTGCTGGAGATAACTTACCGCAGGAATGATTCTCACTAACTGCATCATGCCACGGTCCTCATGGCCCAGCAAGTGGCAGTGGAGCACGAAATCGCCAGTGAAATCGACGTAACGGCTACGGATCCGCACATGGCCAGGTTGGGTCGCCTTACCGTCGTTGCCGATGACAAGGTTCCCAGAACTGTCGGTTTTAGCAGGGGGAATCAGAATAACGTCATGCCAGATGCCGCCCTCTTCTGCCTTGTAATTGTTTGACGCATCGTTCGGATCGTACACCTCCACCAACTGGAAGGGATTCACGTGGATGTGGTATGGGTGCCGGATGGAAGTAGTGTTGATGATCAACCACTCTTCCGGCTCGTCCAGGACCAATGTTTGGCCGTAGTTCTTTTCGCTAAATTGAACGCCGTCCAAGGTGAAGTAAGGGGCCCGGTTTACATTGATCACGAATTCGTTGTTGCCATCGACTTTGACGGTGATCGGCAACGCCGCTTTCTTGGTAATGTCTTTCGGATCGGCGTGGGTGGATCCCGAAGCGGCCGGTGCGCTAACCAACCGGTAGGGCTCCCATCCGAAGTCCAGGTTCCGTGATTTCCGGCAGGGGCCGATGTCGTGAAGAAAATCGGGGAAGACGGGATACTTTCCGGCATTCCTGCCTTCGTTCGGAAAATCCATGTCAACGGGATCGCCGCACACGATGACATTGACGTAGTTGGCGAATGGAAATTGGCCTGGATCGATAAATGAGAACGTTCCTGAGGCAGGGGCCTTGACGAGAATGTCGGCTCTTCCGCCGGCCGCTACCCACAGGCGGGTCGCGTTCTTCGTTGTGTGGTCCTGCAGCGTGAGCGGCTGCTTCTGGTAGTTAGCCAACTTGAACTGAACACCGTCCTGAGCGATCTGCCGGAACATCGGGACGACGGCACCCGAGGAGTCCTTGAAGGACGCACGAATGCTGTTTTCGACCATTGCGTTGACGATTCGCCACAACTGAATCTCGCCCGGGCGCATCTGGATGGTCACCGCCGGGTTTTTGAGATCGGCGCCCGCCAAGCCGCCGTTCACCATGACCGGAATCGTATTGTTGTTGGCAGCCCGCTCCAGATCGTTCATGTCGGTGAAGCGTTGAACCAGGAGGACCTTCTGCGTCTGGTCTAAATCCGGATAGATCGCTCGGAGATCCCTGTCATAGTCGCCCTCGATGATAAAAGCGCCGGCGAGTCCGTTGTACAAATGGATGGCCGTCGAGCCGTGCTTGTG
This sequence comes from Terriglobales bacterium, assembly GCA_035487355.1. Classification (NCBI taxonomy): domain Bacteria; kingdom Pseudomonadati; phylum Acidobacteriota; class Terriglobia; order Terriglobales; species Terriglobales bacterium. Next base: position 53,366 of record DATHMF010000025.1, read on the forward strand.
GGCGTGATACCAATGCGTGCCTGGCGCCTGACCCATCTCGTGTCCGGCTGCTTCGGTGATCTGGAAACAATTAGGATAGCCGCCGACAAAGAACTCCGGCCATTTCCCTTCGGCGCGCAATTGAGCGTTCTTGGTTGCCAGCCGGTTATTGAACGGTAGCGCTGGATTCCCCGGCGTTCCGCGCTTGCCCTGCCAGATTGCAGTCTCGTCGTAGTTTTTGATCCGGTTCGCTTGATCGGTGCGCCACGCCTCAGGCGCCTTGTCCCACTCGATGTGATGGGCCGACTCGGCGTACGCGAATACCTGTTTGAAGAGCGGCGCGGCTACCTGTTCCGTGAAGGTTGTGTCGGGGCGCACTTGTACGAGTACGTTGTCGGCGAAATCGTCCGGCGACACGTGCGTCCCATGGAAATGGAGGTTAGCGGTGCTCGAAGCGTGGAAGCAGTTCGGGAATACATCGCCGCGAGTCTCGGGATACCACTTGTTATCCGGTGCAGGGGCGCCTGTGTTGGGATCCTTGAGCGCCGCATTTGTGTACATGTCGCAGCCCGTGCCCTTGCCTTGCTCCGCGTTATCGATTGACAAACCACTGTTGGAAAACGCGCCGGGGGTCACGTGGTTTAAGAAGGTAATTTCCACTTTTTCACCGACCTTGGCGCGCAGCGTGGGACCGGGCAAGCAAGCTTGTACTTGGTCTGTCGGCGGCCAAACCGTCCCATCGGTTTGATCGCGGCCTTCGAAATAACGCATAACTGGAAGCTGGCTGCCAGTATAGCCAGGAAGCCGTTTCTGGGTATTCTTGATCGTCAGGACCGCTTTCAGTTTTCCGCCCTTGCTGATGATTTCTCTGATCTTCGGAAATGTGTCTGCCGGACAACTGCCCTGCATCGCCATAGGGTCCGCAAACGACGACAGCAGAGGCATTAACGCTAAGCCCGATGTTGCGGCCAGCATCTGGTTGACGAATTCGCGCCGCGTAACGGCTTGGACATTCCTTTTCTTGCGATCTTTGCCCAGATTCTTTTTCTTCGTCATGCCGATCCCTTTCGCCTGCATTTGTCATCTAGCGTTGATAATAATCCGGCCCGTCTCGCTTGTGTGCCCCGCCACGGCACACACGTATTCAATTACCTGGTCTTGGCCTTTGATCGCATCCCCAAACGAAATGCCCGGAGACGTAAATGGATCTTGGCCTAGGACCGCAGGTCCAAGAACATTCGCCATCCACGCAGTGGTGGCCAGGCCTTTTTGAGTTATCTGGTGCGAAGCCTGCGTATCGTTGTTAACGAACACGACCACATCGGTGCGCCCGATTCGGATTGGATTTGGATTGAAAACGACGTTACCAGCTTGCCGCTCGATTGAGACCGTTGCCATAATTTCCCCGCTTCCGTTTTGAAAGATCTGCCTGCGAGCCAACAATCGGCATAGATTACCATAGTGACGTAATAAAAATTCACGAAATTCCAGACAACGGTAGTTCCAATTTGAAATGTAGTTCCAATTTGAAATTAGGACACTACCCGGATCATTGCGCGTGGTCTAAGTATCTGTCAAGCAAGTCAATCACTTGATCCAGATTGCAGCCAAGGCAAAGCCGGTACGCGCCCTCTCCAAGAACATTTTCTATACGTTCGCGATATGCCGGCGCCAGAGCTTCGCGGCCTGACTCTCCAGCCGGCCACAGCGCGAACGACTCCTCTGCCGCGAGTGTTTCTAACCGACTGTCGCCCTGGAGATTCTGCTCAAGGAAGAGAACAATTCCCGCCGGAGCATGGGTGACGCCGCTGCCGAGGCGAATTTGGTCCACAGAAATCTCCAGCTTAGCTTCGCCATCGTCTTCCTCGGCGACAAAGGCCGCAGAGTCGAAGGCTAGTTTCGGAAATAACGAGGCAGCTGAACGCCGCAAGCGCAACCACCACGGGATTCCCCACCAGTCGCCGTTAGGACCGATCCACACGGTGCTATCGGCTAGGATGCGCCAGCCGCGTTCGACCGCCGCGCATGCTAAAACGCTTTTGCCGGAGCCGCGCACCCCCCGAACCAGGACCGTCCGGCCGTTCCTCTCCAGCCCGGCTGCATGGATACCGACAAATCCGCGAGCTGTCAATAGCACAGCCAAGGCAAATTGCAAATAATGGTGCCGCAGCACGGCTTCATCGCTGAGTAATTCTTGCGGAAAACATCCCTGGGCTGCACCCGTTGTCAGATTGGCTCGGATAACTTGCTCATTTCCAGCCCAGGCACACGCCCATTCGTCTTCAAACTGAAAGACTGGGTGGGCGGTAATGTCCCCCAATTGTGAAACTAGAAGATTGAAATGAAGGTCAGCGGCGCGTTGGGGATCTCCGGGACCAAAGCCGCCAAACAGATCTGCGCAGATCCTGAGAAGCGTCTCATTTTCGGTTTCGACGCGCAGGTTCAATCCCATTGGACGAAACCAGCTAACTGTAACGCGCTTCACGGGGCGGTCCAACCGTTCCAGTGCGGTCCAATCCAGCCCCGTTCCGTGATCTCCCGCATACTTTCAGGATCGAGTCTGTTCAACTCGCGCCAATTCACTTTGCCTTGGCCGTAGACGTTGAGGTAGGGAACCGGTGCCTGGTCTTGGGGAGCGGAACCGAGGATCAACTTGCCGTCGTTCAGATGCTCGTGCATTCCGAGCCGTTCGAAATCCCATGGACTCCGGCCCGGCTTGAGCATCGTGTCCAGATATTCGCTGCGCCAGATCGCCGCCTGCAGGGAGGATCGGTACAGGGCATCTTGCGCGCTTACAACGATGTTGAATTGATCGCACTCCGCATAAGGCGAATGCGCAAAATATGCGCGGTCCAGCGTAAGATCGACCTTCATCACGTTGTCGGTGTGGATCTGCTGCTCGAGGACCCGGACCTGCTGGCGGTTTACCGGGCGATAGATGAAGTAGTCGATTTGAAGCAGAGCGAAGTACGAATCGGAGATGCGCGCCAGCCAGCGTTTCAGACTATCGCTCCAGCGTGGCGTGGGATACAACTCGCCGAAGTGCCTTCCGCGACGTTGTTCCGACCACTCGGCGACTTCGTTGCCGAACTCGCTGGCTGCGCCCAGCGATTCAAAGGAGAAATTTGCCGGCATTTCTAAGCCAGGAGCAGTGTAGCCAAGGATGGTCACGGGCTGGTCAGGAGACCAAAACCTGTTGAAGAGATGCGCGAAGGCTGGAATCAACGGGTTGTACCAGTCGGATGTAGTGACGTAGACGTTCATCGACGCCGGCCCATCACAACGAATCCCGCTGGGGCTGCCGAAGGGGAATGAATCTGCGCGCCAACTCTAGTTCCCAGGCGTTGGCATAGCGTCCGCTCTGGTAGCGCCAACCTGCCAAGGTCTTCAATAGGGTCTTGCCCCACGCCGGAGTCGCATAGTCTTGCACAGTGGGAAACCGGCAGGCGAGCACGCGAGCGAAGTCCCGCACGCGGCGTCGCATCTTCGGCGAGAGCCAGGGCGCGTCCTGATGGCAGACGTAGTTTAGCCACTGCGGCTGCGTCCATTCCTCCGGAGTCGTAGGCAGTTCCGGACCACCCGGACCATAGGAATCCAGCAAAGGACGCGCGTCTTTCTTCGAACCCGAAGCACGCTGCGGAGTCGGGCTGTAAAAATACAAGATGATTTCGCACTCCGGATTGATTCCCTTCAGCTTCTTGATGAATTGGAGCGTGTTCTCGATCTCATCTTCAGGATCCTCAGGACCGCCTAAGACAAAGGAGAACTCGGGAATCACGCCATATTCACGGCAGAGGCGCGCGACCTCGATCGTGTGTTCAGCGCGCGATCCCTTTTTCATGCGACGAAGCACCGCGTTGCTGGCAGCTTCGGCGCCGATATAGGCCATTCTCAGGTGCGAGGTGCGCAGACGATCCCATGTGCGCGGTGAGAAGTTGGCCAGCGTATCTGCGCGCGCATAACACCACCAAGGCAGATTGAAGCGTGAAAGCACCTCCAGAGGCGCTTGACTGCTCTCCTCGTTGTCGAAAAAGTTGTGATCGTAGAATTGCATCGCGTTTGCGCTGTAGTTTCGGGAAAGAGTGGTAAGTGCCAGTTCCAGCCTTGCACTCGATCCCATACGCGTATAGCCATCGAACATCGAAACCACACCGCAAAAAGTGCAATGATAACGGCATCCAAGTGCCGCTTGATGCACGGCGGTTCGCGATCCCATGAAACTTGGACGCAGATAGCGCCCAACGTCGCCAACGCGCTCATAGGGCAGGGGCGGATGCTCGTCGGGCGGAACAAATCCGCGATTGGGATTGTGGACCACCTGTCCATCTTGTTTCCAAGTGACTCCCGCGATGCCACGCAGCGCATCAGAATGATTGCTGCTCGAATTGCTGGCGGGATCCGGCGAACCGGCATCGGGAAGCTGTTCCAACAACTGGACAATCGTGCGCTCTCCTTCGCCGCGAACAACATAATCGACGTACGGCGCGTTGATAGCTGAGTCCGGATACAGAGTAGGGAAGTAACCGCCCCACGCGATTGGAACCGATGGATGCGCCGCCCGGATTGCTACAGAAATCTCGATCGCCGGGGCGACCTGGGGTCCGGGCATTACCGTGACGCCGACGAGGGCGCAATCCTCGCGCTGCGCAGCCGTCACGGCACGATTCACGGCATTGGCATCGAGGTTTCCGTCGATGATCTCGTAATCGTAGCGGCCTTCGAGTATCGCGCCCACCGCCAGCACCGAAAGCGGCAGCCGCACGCTCTTCGGTCGGCACATTCGCGGATTGATCAACACCACGCTTCGCCGTGTCATGCTGGGCCTCCATGCGGCGGCTTCAATCGCGCCGCATAAACGGTCATGATTTCGTTCCCGAAATTGCGCTGTCCGGCCACCACGAGCGAAAACCTGTTCGCCCGAAGTGCCGCCACGAGCGAGCCGCAGTCGCCGTCGGTCGAAAGCAATATCAAAGCTTGTCCTTGATCGGTCAGGATATCAGCAAGACTGGCAGCGAAGCGCTCCATGATGTCGCGGCTCCGCCAACTCATATCGAAAAGGCTCGTCGGTTCTCCCCGAAAGAAGGGAGGATTGAACATTACCAAATCGAACCGCTCGCCGAGCACTGTGTCAAACAGATCCCCTTGGTGCACGTCCACCTGCGAATCCACAGAATTAAGGAGGCAATTGATTTTGGCGCAACGCACAGCCTCGGGATTGATATCCACGGCAATGACGCGATAGCCTTGCTTGGCGGCAAAAATTGCGCAGACCCCCGAGCCGGTACCCATGTCCAAGGCCAGGCCTTTCGCGTGCGGGAGACTAGCGATGATTTCCGCGAAGTATTCGCCGCTGCGGAAAACCACGGGATTCAGCACATCCGGCCACACGAGCAACGGCAAGCCTCGCACCGATTCCAGCACATGCTTGCGCACGCGCGGCAGCAGGAATGGTCTCTTGACGTAGAGCCAAAGCAATGCAGCGGCTCGCAGCCACGGATTTGTTCGCGGTTCCGCGATGGCCAATCTCGAAATCACAACAATTCCTTGCTTCGCGTGACCCTTAGTTTCGCACAAAGTGCTCCACTTTTCTCGCCGATCGCCAAAGCAGCCACAGGAAACAAAGCCGGTATCCCTGCCTCTTGGGCGACGCCCAAATTGATTGCCCAAAGAGTGTGGAAGCACGAAAGGAGAAATCGTAAAGCCGGACATGCGGAAATAGATGGCTGTGCAATCGTCGTAACGCGAGATTACTGGTCCATCCGCGCCAGAAATAGCGGCCCCTTCCCGCCATTTCCGCCAGCTTGCGCTCCCCCACCGTGGCTGCGCCGCGGCGTGTGAGCGTCACACCAAAGAAACGGACAATTTCTCCGGTGCGATCCATGTGATGGAAGTTGATCCTATAGCCGGCTTCAACAACCGCCAGCGACAACACATCGCCAGTGTCGTACCACTTCCAATCGAAGACGGGAAGGCTTGTGTCTAGACTCTCAGCGCGGGGAAAGAAGCCATCCGGCAATTTCTTCATGACCTCGCGGTAGATCTCCGGCTTCAACACCACCGAGTACGTCCCGTGACTCTTGCGGCGCGATCGCGAGACGCAGGAGACCGCCGCTACATTGGGATCATCGAGCTCCTTCTGCACGCGCGGCCAAACTCCGCGCGAGACCCAAAAGACGTCGCTGTCGATGATTGCCAGATATCGAGTCTGGCAACGCTGAACCGCTTCGTTGTAGGCGTCATGAAACTCGCGGCAGGTTGAGGTGCGATGCAAGATCGTTGCGCCCGGAAATTCCGCCGGATCGAGCTGCGGACCATCAGAGTCGTGAAAGATCTCGAAGCGCGCCAACCCGTCGGGGAAAGCGCGACTGACGCATTGAAACCAGATCCGCACCACGTCGGCAAAGACTGTAGACGTGAAGACCGTAAGCAAAGGCTCAGCGGGCATTGACTGCTCTCCAGCAATCGGGAACAAGGCCCGGCAGTGGCTCGCGGATGCCTAGATAGCGCGCCAAACGCTCCGCGCAGCGATCAGATCTCGCGAAATACTCCAACAAGGCCGCGCGCAACTCCGCGCGCTCGATTCGCGCCAGGATACGCCGAAGCGCCTCTGCCGTCAGGCTGCCACCAAGCTCGCGCCCATCGGCGCCCGCCGCGAACGGGCCGTCAAAAACAGCCCGATACAACCAGCCGAGCAGGACGTTGTCGTACGCTCCCATAGCGAAATACCGTTTGTCGGCAATCAAGGCTTCAAATGCTTCTTCGCCGATCGCCGCAGCGAACGTTTCTCGAGATACTCGAATCACTGTCGTGCCGTGAAAATCGGCAATGCGTTGGGGGGCTTCGTCGCTAAGGTCCACGATGTGCTTGCCGACCTTTTCCAGCATCAGCGCGGCGCACTCACCGGGGCCGCGATTGATAGAATGGGGCCATTTCTGCAAGTCCTCATACGATGCCATCATGGCCCGCTCCGGCAATCCGCGATAGTCCTTGGCGTGGCACAACAGCGCATAGACGCCCGGCAGCTTGCCTCGCCGCAAGTAGGACAATGCCGCGATACTGGGATCGTCGAAATGGCGGATGCAGCTCGCCGCCCACGGTGAGTCCAGGATAAATACGTCGGCATCCAGGAAAAACACAAAATCGAAATCGCTCTGCAGGGCAGCGCCGTAGAATTCGACGAAATCGCGCGCGCCCGGACCTGGGTCTTGAAACGATGTTTCCGGGAAATCACATTGAGAGAAGCGGTCTCGATTCGCGTCGCGGAAAATGACCACTGTCACCTTCCAACCGAGGCTACGGAAGGCTGGCGCCAGATCCTTGTGGACCATGCGATGCCACAGTCGCGCCAGGTCCGCGTAGCGATGCGGACCCGTGATCATCACTCGTGGAGCGTTCATGCGAAAGGAGGATGATCGGTGCGGGGATGATAGCGTCCCTTCCGATCGAAGCCGCACTCCCAAACTCCACCGAGCCACTCGCCTTCCCAGAAGACGCCGCCCCAGAAACTTCCATCGCGGAACTGGCCGCCGCGAAAAATGCCGCCCATCATGATCCCCGATTCGAAGACGCCGCCTTGCCACTCGCATTCCATAAGCACCGCGCCGCGGTTGACGGTCTCCGGACCGAACGATTCTTTCTGGAAAAACTCACCTGGACTCAAGACTCGCAGAGGTCGCTCCTTCTGTTCAGGCTGAGCCGAAAGGCTTCAAGCTATCATCGCCGCGCGCGGCCTGTCAATCGAACAGATTCAAAGGTTGTTCCTCGCCGAAACTCAGATCCACTGTGAACTCAACGGTTTAAGGCCGATGGCAGAATGGTCTTGCCGAGCGATGGGTCGGTAGTTGTCGCCGCGACCTGCTGGATCATGTGATTCCGGTCAACGAACGACCATCGTTACGATCTGGCTGCCTAAGATTTCATAAACAACAGGCCGATTTTTTTACTAGCGATGAAAACTCGCCGGTGGCGCAGCCTCGCCGCTTCTCACGTGTCACGGCCAAAATCGGACCTTGATCGTCTCAACCGCGTAATCGTTTGCCGCCGGAAGGTGTGCCTGTCTATTTCAGTTCCAAAATAACGGCGTTTTTTTAGATTTTGGCAAGGGACAACAGTAGCAGCCCGTATCTTATTGAAAGAATTGGTCGGGGAGAGAGGATTTGAACCTCCGACCCCCTGGTCCCGAACCAGGTGCTCTACCAGGCTGAGCCACTCCCCGACAGCTTTTGCGAAAGGAACTTGCAAGCATGCCTGCTGACTCAATCTTGAAATCTAAGGATTAAGCGCAGAAAACCAAACAGGATAACAAAACTTACATGTAATTTCATTATAGCAAAGCTATTTTTCAACGCTCTGCAGGCGCGAAGGCCGTTTCTGCGACGCGATGGTAGAATAGCGCTTTCCCTGTAAGACCCTCTTTCGGGGACGCAAAGGCGATCTTCCGAAAGCCCAGTTCATCATGTCTATAAGCTCATCGCAGCGTCCTGCCTCCATCACCTACGCCGATGCCGGCGTGGATATCGCCCAGGCCAACCGCACCAAGCAGCGCATCAAGTATCTGGCGCACAAGACCTTCACTAAGGGTGTGCTCAGTGAAATCGGCGGCTTTGGTGGGCTCTTTTCAGTGGATAGAAAGAAGTATCGCGATCCCGTGCTGGTTTCGAGCGTGGATGGCGTGGGCACCAAGCTCAAGATCGCCTTTGAAATGAACCTGCATCACACCGTGGGCGCTGATCTGGTGAACCACTGCGTGAACGATATCGCCGTGCAGGGCGCTACGCCGCTGTTCTTTATGGATTACCTGGCCACGGGCAAGCTCGAGCTCGAAGTTGCGGAAAAAATCATTACCGGCATTACTGATGCCTGCAAGCAGAACGGATGCGCACTCATTGGCGGCGAAACCGCGGAGATGCCTGGGTTTTATCCGCCGGGAGAGTACGATTTGGCGGGATTCATTGTGGGAGTCGTGGACCGCGAGCGCATCATCACCGGTAAGAATGTGCGTGAAGGCGACATCCTGCTGGGATTACCTTCCAATGGCCTGCACACCAACGGATACTCTCTCGCCCGCAGGCTGCTCTTTACCGTTGCCGGTTATACGCCGGAAACCTATGTGAATGAGATCAAGAACAAAGTGGGAAATGAGCTGATGCGCATTCACAAAAGTTACTGGCCGGTTTTGCGCCGCCTGGCGCAGAACGATGTGATCGCCGCCATGGCCCACATCACCGGAGGTGGGATTACAGAGAACTTGCCGCGCGTGCTTCCCAAGGGCGCCGCTGCCTCGGTACAGATGGGGAGCTGGCCGGTACCGCCCATCTTTTGCCACATGCAGAAGGTCGGCAATGTCCCGCAGGACGACATGATGCGTACCTTTAATATGGGTATCGGCATGGTGCTGGTCGTTCCGGCAAAAAAGTTCAAAAGAGCGCAGACCTTGCTGGAGCGGGCCGGAGAAAAATTCTACACCATCGGCAGAATCGTTCGCGGAGAGAACAAGGTCGTATATTCCTAATAAGACAGAAAAATACCGCGGAGACGCGGAGGCGCGAAGAAATTGAATCATTAAATCATAGGATCATTGATTCATTCTCATAATCCCTTAATGATTCAATGATCCGATGACCCAATGGCTCAATTTTCTCCGCGTCTCCGCGCCTCCGCGGTTAAAATTCCGCCCGCCTGTGGTAAAAACTAATTGATGGTTACCAAAAAGCTCGGCATATTGCTCAGTGGACGCGGCTCCAACTTTGAAGCCATTGCCGAATCTATTTCTGCCGGGCGCATTGCGAATGCTGAGATCGCATTGGTGATTTCCAACCGTGCCGAAGCTGGCGGAATCGAATCGGCCCGCAGGCGCGGCTTGCCTGCGCTGGTGGTTCCTTCCAAGGGCAAGGCGCGCGAGGCGCACGATGCCGAAGTTGTGACCGCACTCAGAGAAAAAAAAGTAGATTTGATTTGTCTGGCAGGATACATGCGCCTGCTCTCGCCCTGGTTTGTGCAGCAGTTCCCACAAAGAATCCTGAATATACATCCTTCGCTGCTGCCTGCTTTTCCGGGACTTGAGGCGCAGCGCCAGGCCCTGGAGTACGGCGTGAAGGTTTCGGGTTGTACCGTACACTTTGTGGATGAACACCTCGATCACGGCGCCATCATTGTGCAGCGAACTGTGCCTGTTCTGGATTCCGATGACGATCACGCGTTGGCCGCTCGCATCCTGCAGCAAGAGCACATTGCTTACACGGAGGCGATCAACATTGTGCTGGAAGGGAACTACGAAATCGTTGGCCGCCGGGTGCAGATGCCAGGGAACATAAAGCTGGCCGCAGAGCGGCACGCGTAACTTTATAATCGAAAGCTATGCCTAATTTTCCTCCTGTGGACGAGCAGCTTGCCTACATCAAGAAAGGCTCGGCGGAGATCATCCGCGAGGCTGAGCTGCGCGAAAAGCTGGAAAACTCTCGGAATACCGGCAAGCCGCTGCGGGTAAAAGCCGGCTTTGATCCGACTGCGCCAGACCTACACCTGGGCCATACCGTCCTGATTCGCAAACTCAAGCACTTTCAGGACCTGGGCCACACCGCCATTTTTCTGATCGGAGATTTTACCGGGATGATCGGCGATCCCAGCGGACGCAGCGCAACCCGCAAGCCGCTTACGCGAGAAGAGATTGATCGCAATGCTGAGACTTACAAAGAGCAGGTCTTCAAGATCCTCGATGCGAAGAAGACAGTGATCGATTTCAACAGCCGCTGGTTCTCGAAATTCAGCGCCGTCGATTTTATCCGGCTGGCGGAGAAGTACACGGTCTCACAATTGCTCGAGCGCGAAGACTTTCATGCGCGCTTTCAGGAGGAAAAACCGATTGCCCTGCACGAGCTGCTCTATCCGCTGGTGATGGGTTACGACTCGGTGGCCCTGGAGGCCGATGTGGAACTCGGTGGGACAGATCAGAAGTTTAATTTGCTCACCGGACGCGAAATGCAGCGGCAACACGGCCAGCCATCACAAGTGATCTTGATGACGCCGATCCTCGAGGGCCTTGATGGTGTGCAGAAGATGTCGAAATCGCTCGGCAACGCCGTCGGCATCAAGGAGCCTCCGTTGGAGATGTACGGCAAGGTGATGTCAATCTCCGATGAGCTCATGTGGCGCTATTATGAGTTGCTGACCGATCTTTCCACGGCGAAGATCGCGGAAATGAAATCACAGGTTTCCTCCGGCGCCTTGCATCCCATGAAAGCCAAGAAGGAGCTGGCAGAGAGAATTGTTGCTGATTTTCACTCTGCCGAGTCTGCCCGCCAGGCCGCTGCGGATTGGGAAAAACAGTTCCAACGCGATGAAGTGCCGGAGAATCTAGAGACTGTAACAGTCCGATATGGCGACATTGGCGCGTCAGGTTCTGAACCCGCGGCTGCTAACAATCATCAGGCGCGAGTTGATAAATTGCTCTTAAAATGCGGATTGGTTGCCTCAGCAAGCGAAGGCCAACGCAAAATAAAAGAAAAGGCTGTGCGGCTGAACGGGAATATAGTAGCTCAGCCTCCATTTGCTATCCCTAATTTTCCCTTTGAGGCAACAGTGCAGGTTGGGCGCAAGCTCCGCAAAGTGATAGTTATTGCTTGAAATTCCTAACAGAATTTCCTGCAAGCACATCTTTACAAAAGGGCCTTATTTCCGGGCCTCCCAGTAGTGCTAAACTAACCTCTATCTATGAATGAGATATCAATGACAGAGACGAAACGCTCCCGTACATGGCTTTGGGTGTTGCTGGGTGGAGGCTTTTTTTTCATCTTCATGGTTGCCGTTATCACCCTGATGATCGTGGCCATGCACAGCGATCGAAAGTTTAGCGGTTTTGGTGACAAGATTGCCGTTGTTGATCTGGAAGGCGTGATCATCGAGCCACAAACCGTGGTCGGGCAGCTCAAAGATTTTGCCGATGATGATTCCATCAAAGCCATCATCCTGCATATCAACACCCCCGGAGGCGGGGCAGCGGCCTCGCAGGAGATTTATACCGAAGTGCGCCGTATCCGCGACGAGAAGAAGAAGACGATTGTGGCCTCGGTGGAGTCGGTCGGCGCCAGCGGCGGATACTACGTCGCCTCCGGCACTAACAAAATTTATGCCAACCCGGCCAGCGTGGTGGGCAGCATCGGCGTCATCTCGGAGTGGATCAACTATGAAGAGCTCATGAAGTGGGCCAAGCTCAAGGACGTGACTCTGAAGGCCGGCGCTCTCAAAGATGCCGGCAATCCCGCGCGTGAGATGACCCCCGAGGAGCGGGCCTACTTTCAAAGCCTGATTGACGATATGCATCAGCAATTCATCTCTGCCGTTGCCGAAGGCCGCAAAATGAAGGTGGAGGACGTGAAGGCGATCGCCGATGGACGTGTCTGGACCGGGCAGCAGGCGCTCCCGCTGAAGTTGGTGGATAAGCTGGGCGATTTTCAGACTGCAGTGGATGAAACCGCCAAATCGGTGGGGATCAAGGGAGAGCCGGAGCTGGTTCGTCCCCAGAAAGACCGCCGCACATTGCTGGATGTGCTGACTGGCGACGTCTCCAATTTTGTTCCCGACAAAGCGAAAATGCTGGATACACACGTCGGCTTTTATTACCTGTGGAAGTGAAACGATAGTAATAGATCGGTTAACTGCCTACGGCTGAGCCAAACTGCTAAACCGGCCCCATTGCGGAAGTGACAAAACCATTGTTATCAGGTAGATTGCTAGTCTATGACCAAAGCGGATTTGATCGAAGAAGTCTCCAAAATGGTGGAACTCACCCGCAAGGACAGCGAGGTTGTCGTTGATACTATCTTCGACAGCATTGTGCACTCGCTGCGCAGCGGCGATAAGATTGAGATCCGCGGCTTCGGCAGCTTCCGCACGCGCCAGCGCAAGCCCCGCGTAGGACGCAACCCTAAGACCGGCGAGCGGGTCGATGTCCCAGCCAAGAAAATTCCGTTCTTTAAACCCAGCAAAGAACTGAAAGACGTAGTCAACCAGACCCACGCCCAGACGCAACCTACGACTACACCGCAGTAGCTTCTTTAACCTGCCGGCCTGATTCCTATCGCCGCCATCATGCGGCCGGTTTTCCCCCGCTCTGCGCGGTGAGAGAAAAGCAATTTCAAGTTGCAGGCCGTACACAAAGACGAAGCGCTGATATTTTCTTCTTTCAATCCCGCACTCAAGAGCTGCCGCTGGTTTGCCTTCACCAGATCAAGGTGGATCTGCGGCCCCAGGTCGCTGTGTCCGGGCGCACGCGCCGTCAGAAAGAGCATTGGATACTTCTCACGAACCGGGTCCGACTCGAACACTGTGTGAAACAACTCCTGGGCATAGTCAAACTGGCTTTCGAATTCCGACTGCACCTCAGCCCCCACGCTGTAACAGCAACCGCCAATGCCGGGACCAAGCGCAGCCTGAAGCTGCTCCGGATCGCTGCCAAAATGCATGCGCATGGCTCCCACGCCTTTTTCAACAATGCGCGCCAGCGTACCGCGCCACCCGGCATGAAAGGCCCCCACGGCTTTTTTTACCGGATCAGCAATCAACACCGGCAGGCAATCGGCAGTTTGAATGCCCAGTACAAGGCCGGGCTTGTTGGTCACCATCCCATCACCAGCTAAAGGCTTGGCAAAAACGCGGTCTACCAAATAAATATGGGCAGAGTGGATTTGCCGCAGCGTGACCAGTGGAAACGGTTTCTTATTCTTTTGTGCTCCCAGGCGTTGCAGAAAAATCTGGCGGTTTTGCTCTACATTCTCCCGCTTGTCATCGGAGGTGAACCCCAGGTTCAGCGCACCCCGGCCATAAATGTCTGAGCGGCCGCCCGGGCGCGTGCTCCATCCTTGCAGCAGCCAGGGTTGTCGGACAAAATTTTCAGCAGACAAAATCTTCGGTGGCTGGGCTGCGGGTTGTTTCCTCTTCTTAGCTGTCGTGGTTGCCATCGCATTTGATTCTAAATGTTTTGTAAAAGGGCGGGCCAACTGCCCGCGCCGGCCAGCGTCCGCCATCGGCCCACCGTGATATATTTTTAAGCAACCATGTACACCGACTTTAAAGTTAAAGACCGCTGGACCGGCGAGGAAATTCATTGCATCTACCAGGCCGTCATCGTGGCCATCGCCACCCGTCACGCCGACGCTGTGGACATCAAGTTTCTCGCCAACGGGCGCCCCATCTGGATCGCGCTGCCGCATCCCGCCTGGGTGGAATACAAGCGCCGCACGGGCAAGACGATCAGCGATGCGCTCGCCATCCAGATTGCCGGACACTTTCTCAAGACCGCCATTGAGTCGGGACTGGAAAGCGGGCGTGAAATGTATACGCTCACGGTGCAGGAAACGCTCGATCATCTTGATGCCGTGGTGCGCGAACGGGCGGCGTAGCTTTTCGCGGGGACATCCCACGTTCTTCCAGGCATTCTGGAGGTCTCATGAAATGTAAATTGCTATGTCTTCTGCTTGCGCTTGGCGTGGCCGTGTCCTCAGCCCACGCCCAAACGCATCATGTAAAAAAGCCGCCTGCAACGCCCGCAGCACAGGGCGCTCCGCATAGCGACGACCTGGCGCTCGTAGAACTCGAAAAAGAATTCTTCGCTGCCATTCGCCAAAAAGACAACGATAAGCTCAACGCCATTCTGGCCGATGATTTTGCTTATGTTACCCCCGGCCAGCCGGAGATGACGCGCGCGCAGTTTCTCAAGCACGTGCAGGCGCTTCCCGATACCATTGAATGGCTGGGCGCCGATGAAATGCGGGTAAAAATCTTTGGTCCAGTTGCCGCCGTGACTGGTGTACGCAACACCAAAATACGCGCTGAGAATGGGACCCTGGTCAGTTCTGACGCTTCTTTCGCAGACGTTTTCAGGAAGAACGGAGACGAGTGGGAACTGGTACTGGTCCACACCGTTGATTTGCCTGCGCCTGGCAGCTCAAAGGTCGGAAAATAGAAAGTTGTAATTCAATGTTCGCCCGCAAAATCCGCGTTGAATATGAAAGCCAAAATGGGTTGCAGCCTTGCCCCATCAAGTGGCTGGATAATTTTGCCATGCGCGACTTTACCAACGACCAGATGTTTGATGACACCCTGCCAACCGCCGATGGATCGCTTGAAATCGGCTCCCGCGTTCCCCTCGACCAGCTCAAAGCAGCATTGGAAGACTGGTTCCAGCGCAAAGGATATTTGCAAAAGGGAAGTAAGTTATCGCTGAAGGAAGTTTGAGTTCATGTCCTACAGTGAATGTTAGTCCATGGAAACTACCATGACCTATCAAACCAAGCCCGTGATTGCTTTTGTTGCGGCCATATTTCTTGCGATATCTCTTGCGGTATTGCTTTTTCCGCTGGAGCTTGAAGTAACGCCAGCACGTCTGATTCAGGCGGTGGATTTACAAGGCAAACCTGTGCAAGGCTATCGGATCGAGGAACAATGGGCGTGGTGGGGTATTGAATTTGATTTTCATCGTGACGTCGCGACTACCGATGCAAATGGCCTGGTGCACTTTGACCGTCATGTGATCCAGGCAAGTCGGCTACGTAGATTCCTGGCTGAGCATCCTGTCGGTGGAGTTGAGGGTACGCCCAAGCATGGACCGGTTGTGTGGTTCTCCTGCATGCGCGAAAGCGTCTACCCGCCAGCAGAGCTCTCCCTACTATTCGGCAAAGACATATCCAGCGGTGCATTGAAGATACGATGCGGGCCGCCGGGAAAAGTGTCGCAGCCTTAGCTATCAACGCAACAAGTCTTCAAACTCTAGGGGTTCCCGACTCTTTCGTGCGGTACTTGACGATGACCGGCGTGCACAACGAACCGTCCGTCTAATATTTCAGCAGCCATTCATCACCCAAGAAACTGGCAATCGGAACCCGCAACTTTAACTACTGCGGCGAAGAATCAATCGGTTGCGGTGCGGTAACCACGGGCGTACCTTTGCGCCGGCGCAATATAAAAGGACGGCGACGGCGGCGTTCCACACGGCGATCAATTTTGTTCCAGAAGCCGACAAAGTAATCTCCTGCGGAAAACAGCGAGACCGTCAGCATGAACCAGATGGAAAGTTGCGCGATGAAGTGAACCGGAAGACCGATGGGCAGGTAAAGTTTGTGCAGGTCCCACCAGGCCCAGCGGTGGTCAAGAATCGCGGCCACCACGGAAACAATCTGCACCAGCATCTTGAACTTGCCCAGATCGCTGGCCTCGATGGTGAATCCTTCCGAGGCGGCGATGGACCGCAATCCGCTGACCAGAAACTCCCGTCCGATGATGACCACCGCCACCCAGGCGGGCACGATGCGCGGGTTGAATTGCACCAGCGTAACAAAAGCCGCCGTGACCATGAGCTTATCGGCCAGCGGGTCGAGCAGCATACCCATGGAGGTGATCTGTGACCTGCGGCGGGCCAGGTAGCCATCAATTCCGTCGGTAATCGAAGCCAGGATGAACAGGGTGGCGGCGGCCAGCTCTTTGTGTCCGTTTTCGCTGCTGAAGTAGTTGCCTAACAGAATCCAGATCAATAGCGGAATACTGGCAATACGTGACAGCGAGATGGAGTTAGGTAGATTCACACACAGGTATCACCCGGCAAGGCCGTGTGGACAATTTGCATTGAGTATACACCCTGTTTGAAGGGGGAAGTTGCATGCGGCAAGTCTTTAAAAACAGCACGGCAGCTTCAGGCATAGATGCCGCGCTGCTTGATGGTGAAGGCCACGCGGTCAATTGCCAGCATATAAGCGGCGATGCGGTTATTGACGTTATGGGTCTCCGCGTAGCGTACGACATCTTCAAAAGCTTCCTTCATAATGCTCTCGAGCTGCTCGTTCACCACCGCTTCTTTCCAGAAGTAACCCTGGCGGTCCTGCACCCATTCGAAGTAAGAGGTCGTGACCCCGCCGGCATTGGCCAGGATATCGGGAATGATAAATACTTTTTTCTCAGCGAGGATGTCATCGGCAACCGCCGTCGTAGGACCGTTTGCGCCCTCACACAGGATCTTGCATTTGATCCTGTCTGCGTTCTTGCTGGTGATGACGTTTTCTGTAGCGCAGGGGGCAAGGATGTCACATTCGGTGGTCATGAGCTCGGCTCCGTCGGCAGCTCCCGCGCCGGGGAAGCCGACGATAGTATTATTTTTTTTCTTGTATTCGATCAGATCATCAATGTTGATGCCGTTGCGGTTGTGGAGCGACCCGTTGATCTCGATAATCCCAATAATTTTGTAGCCGTCCTGATACATCAACTGGGCGGCGTTGGAGCCGACGTTTCCGAATCCCTGAATGATGACGCGGCAGCCTTCGCGATCCATGTTGAGCTTCTTCAGCGCCTCGTCGCAAACAATCATCACACCGCGCCCGGTGGCCTCGCGCCTTCCGCGCGAGCCGCCCATGTTCACCGGCTTGCCGGTCACGACCGCTGTCACCGTTTGCCGCATGTGCATGGAGTAGGTATCCATCATCCACGCCATAATTTGCTCATTGGTGTTCATGTCGGGAGCGGGAACGTCTTTTTCCGGGCCGATAAATTCAATCAGTTCGGAAGTGTAACGCCGCGTAATTCTCTCCAGCTCGCTTTGCGACAGCTTCTTGGGGTCGCAAATCACGCCACCCTTGGCGCCGCCAAAGGGAATATTGACCACGGCACACTTCCAGGTCATCCAGCTTGCCAGGGCGCGGACCTCGTCGAGGGTAACGTCGGGAGAATAACGGACCCCGCCCTTGGCCGGGCCGCGGGCAATGGAGTGCTGCACGCGGTATCCGGTAAAGACCTCCATGCGTCCGTTATCGAGTAAAACCGGGATGTGGACGATGATTTCGCGAGCGGGATAACGCAGGATCTTCCACAGGCCTTCATCCAGGTTGAGCTTCTGTGCGGCATAATCGAAGCGCGCTGCCTGCGACTGCCAGGGGTTAAGTTCTTGCTCTACGGAAATTGTGATTGGGGTTTCAATACGAGACGTGGTACTCATGAAAACATTCTTCTCCAGCGGTCATTGGTCGAACAAATACTAACCGCCTAGCCCTAAACGCATAGAGTGTAGAAGGGCAAACTCACAGTATAAAGAAATTGATAAGAGTTAGGCAAGAGTAGACTCCCTTGCACCAGGCCGGATCAGTGAGCGATCCTATCGGCCAGCAATTTTCTCCGGCAGCCATGCAGCTTAACGCTTCCGCAAACGAAACCAGGAGAAACAGAGATGAATGCCAGTTCCAGTTCTGATTCAAAGACCGATGGAAACGTAAAACAAGTCGTCCCATTCCTGCGCGTCTCCAACATGGAGCGGTCGGTTCGTTACTACGTGGAGGGCCTGGGCTTCGTGATGAAGAACAAGTGGGTGGTTGAAGGGAAGTTACGCTGGTGCTGGCTGGAGTTGGGCGGTGCAGCGCTGATGCTACAGGAGTTCTCCAAAGAGGGGCACGACTCGTGGGTGCCCGCTTGCAAGGTGGGCGAGGGCGTGTCGCTCTGTTTTAACTGTGAAGACGCGGTAGCGATCTACCGGGAAGTCAGGTCTCGCGGCATCGAGGCATCAGAGCCGCAGGTCGGGAACGCAATGTGGGTTACCTGTCTCTCTGACCCCGACGGCTACCGGATAGAATTCGAAAGTGCAACCGATAAGCCGGAGGATACGAAGCTCTCAGAAGTGAAGGGCTGACCATGATCCAGCCTTGTTTATCATGATTCTCCCCGGAGCGCCGCCTGCATGCGCAGATCGGAGCGAATCTTTTCTGCCAGATCGCGCCGCACTCGGTTGACGTCGAGCCACTTCGGGTCCGGCTTTGCGCCCGCGCGCACCAGCAGCGCAACGACTTCGGAATATGGCTTTTGTTCCGGTGAAGTAACCCACCCGTGCAACGCCCAGCCCAGAGGCGCGCTCTGGTACGTTTTGTCGATCACGTCGACGGCGGCACCGTATTCCAGCAGCAGTTTCACCGCGTCCCGATGAGCGCTGAACGCCGCCCAGTGTAGAGCGGTCTCTCCGCGTCTCAGCTTCGCATCTACTTTCACGCCTTTGCGTAACAGGAAATCAACGACGGCGGTGTGGCCGAATTCGCAGGCCCAGCCCAATCCGTAGATCATTTGCGTTTCGCTCACGGGTGGCTTCAGGCTGCCGTCAGGGTTGAAAAAGCTCTGTACCGCGTCGAGGCGTCCGACTCCCGCCGCTCCTTCGAGGTCCAATCGCACGCCGCGGCTCGCCAAGTATCCCGCCGCCGCACCGCGGCCGTTCCGCAAGCAGCCCACCACGGCGCTGCCGCCATCCGGAGCGTCGATGGTTGCGCCGCGGTTAATCAGCAGTTCGAGCAGCGAGATCTGCACCCCCGCATTTTCCGGATGGATGCTCGTTGCCGTCAGCCCCAGGGTTGTCGATCGCCCCCCATAAGCATCGGACTCGGTGTTCACGTCGGCGCCCGAGTCAAGCAACAACTTCGCGATCTCGACAATGTTCTTGGGCGACTTCTGCCGGAAGTCCTCGACGCCGTTCGCGGAGACGTAATGGAGCAGAGTGGAGTGATGCTCGCGGGTGGAGCGCATCCGCACCAACTCCGGATTCTCGTCCAGCAGCCTCTTGAGTTTCGCTGCGTTGCCGCTGACAATCGCGTCCACGGCCGTTTCGAAATTCGAAACAGCCGTATTTTCACGCGCCAGCTCCTTTACAT
Organism: Terriglobales bacterium; assembly: GCA_035487355.1. NCBI lineage: Bacteria > Pseudomonadati > Acidobacteriota > Terriglobia > Terriglobales > Terriglobales bacterium. The sequence continues at coordinate 73,006 of DATHMF010000025.1, forward strand.
GCTCGGCAAATTTTGGCCAGCTCGCGAAACCGTGCGCTCGTGCAAGGAAGAGTTGTGCGCCCGCCAGTGTGCACCGTTCAGCATGTTCATTTGACTTCTTGAATTCATGCCAGCGTTGCTCAATCTGCTGCGCTTTTTTATCGATTTCGTTTCGGACCTGCGCTGTGACCTCAACGCCGTGCAGGCGAGAAATCGTTTCTTTGGAACGTTCGACCCACAAGCGAACCGCGCCAAGATCAGCCGATTTGCAGGCGTGTTGCAGGTCTTTGGCGAGCTTCTTGTATTGCTCGAGATTGGGACGAGGTGGTAGAGAAAATGGGTGTAGGTAAAAGTCGTCTGGTATACGAATCTCCTTTCACTGCATGCCTGGAGTCCGCACGAATCAGGCTGAAAGAAGGTTCATACCTTCAGTTGTATTTAGATAGGTGGGCACTGCCCTTTCCGCGGACTGGATGCGCCCTTCGCGCTGACAGTCACTCTAGCCCTCTCCGATGGCCAAGTCAATCGCAAGCGAACGTCCGGCGCCGCGCGATCGTATCACGTGCTCGGTCTAGCTTAGGTCTCGTCCTACTCTAAACATTAACTTGGAACTGTCTTGCGTGGGCCCTCGGCGCTCAGCGAAATTCGAATCTCTTTGCCGGGCTGCATGGTGATTGCGAGTGGCAGGCACTCGAAGCCCGGAACCAGATTAAATGTTCGCTCGTTGGTGTGAGTTTCGAAACCTTGGGGCGCGTCGGTGCTGATCAACAGTTCTCCCTTGGCTTTCACGATGCGAACCGTCTTGGGATCAATTTGCTCTACCGTTTCCTGATGCGGCGAGACAACCGGAAGGATGAAGCGCAGCGGGGCAGGACCCGGGACATCGGCGCTGGCGACGATTTCCACGGTGGCTCCGGTCAGGCGGTACGTCAAATGATAGTGCACATCACCGCTGGGAACTGGCTGGTGTGCAGCCGTCAGCAAGCGGCCACGCGCATCGAAGGTAATTTGCTCCAGGGCGGCGGTTGCCGTGAGCGCGGCTTCAAAGTCACTCACGCTGGTGTAAACGCGATCGCCGGCAACGCACTCGATACGTGGAGTCAGCTCCATATGCGGATAATCGTGATGCACCTGCTGATTTGATATTTCTATCGTCTGGTATTGAGTCATGCTGGCGACCAGGGTGGGGCCGAGCGCGCGATGAAATAGCAGCGACAAAGCACCGCCGGTGACATGCCCGCCAGAGGAGCCTCCACCGGCCTGTACGTGTTCTACATATTCCCAATCGTATTCGGTCACCGTGGCCCGCCAGTCGCCAATTGCAGCTAGATGGGTGCCAATTTCCGGATAACTTTTCAGCCCGTAGGCTTCATCGCGAGGCAAAGCCAGTCGCGGCGAGGGTTGCACATCGGCGCGGGCGCGGTCGAGCACGGTGGCCAGCACCTTGGCGTGCGTAAAGGTGTGATGGATGCACGGCAGGTCTCCATGTGCGAAGTAGTGCGGACCGCCGTAGAGCAGGCCGTTATGGGTGCAGGCCGCCATTAATTCAAGATTGCGTTGCGCGACCTCCAGGAACTTTGGCTCATGTTGTGCCAGCAGGGCATACCCCGGATGGCAACCATCGCTGGTGCGGCTGCCCCACCAGCTCCATTTGTAATTGCGGCTGCCCCAACTGTTGTCCCATGCGCCGTCGGGCAGCATGAACTCCATGTGGGTCCGCAACGCGGCGATTACCTGGTTAAGCACCGGCTTGTCGTTTGTGAGCAATGCGTAGAGCGCGAGCGAGGGCAGCGATTCCTCGACGTTGTAACCCAGGTCCACGGGGCGGCACTTCTTGGCACTGATCGACGTCAGCGGATGGCCTTCTCCGAACAACAAACCGTTGGGAGTGAAATATTCGAGGCTCGAGTGGGCCATTTGCCGGGCTCGGTCGAGATAGTGCGGATCATCAAGCACCTGGCCGACGAGAGCAAAGCAGAACGAGCTGGTGATGGGGTAATTGATGTTACCCGTCTCCATGGTCATGAAGCCGTCGAGAAACTTCGCGGCGCGCGCCAGGCGGTCAGTCCAGCGCTGACGGGTTTTGGCATCGAGCAGTGAGCCGTGGTGTTGCAGCGCTTCCGCCAGTGCAATCGTGTGAAAGACCGTAATCCCTTTCCACGGACTCAGGTTTACGTCATTGACCCAACTGCCGTCAGGCCGGCTTACCTGCTCTGACCAGTCGTACACCAGCAGCGCAGCGTGGAGATATTTCGACTCACCTGTGGTTCGCGCCATCCGCAGGAGCGGATAAACCGCATCGGCGCAGCGTCCGTGGATGAGCGCACAGGCCGGGCACAGGAGACCTCCGTAAAGCCCGGGCTCGCGAATCGCCGTTACCTGCCGCGCCACCAATCCGTCGCACCAGCTCTGCAAAAGCTCGGAGTAAAGATTTGCCGTTGCTTTCGGCTGGTGGTGGAGAGATTGAGGTTCCTTGTGCGCGTCCGCAGCCAAGACCCATTTCGGGAATACCAGTGCGGCGCCTAACACGGCCGTTCCGGCGGTTGATCGTCGCAGCAACTCACGGCGCGTAAGGCCATCTTGGGATGCAGGTTTGTTCATCAAGCGCATTAGTGTATAAGGTTCTGCGCCTGTCGGACAGTCCTAAAAATCCGGTCCGCTGGATTTTCCTGTTGATGTGGTGGAACGCTGGTTTCCAAACGGTATCGAGTGTCTTGGTTATATCAATTCCATAGTTACTGTATCCACTGCCGTGGAAGAGCCGGCCTTCAGGCCGGCGTTGAGGTGCAAAAACAAATGGGCTTCAGAGCGTGTGTGAGAACTATCGTGGAAGAGCAAGGCTTTAGAGCTTGCGGAAAAGTCGGCTTTCTTGTCATTCCGAACACGCAGTGGAGGAATCCCTTTTGTGCCGAAACTCTCTGCTTCCGTGTTTGTCAGGGCACGGGATTCATCGGTGCCACAATGATGTTTGTACTACCGTGGAAGAGCACAGCTTTTGCCGTGCGTTAAGGATCACAAAAAATCGGGCTTCAGCCCCGGTGCGCCGAGATATACGGACTCTGAAATTGTTTACCCCTTTCCTTCATCCACCCGAAGAAGGCAAATGGGATTAAGATTTTTTTGCCATAGTTCCGGCGACAATGAAAGAAGCCCCGCACATCGCCAAAGCCACGAATGCGCTGCTCCACTCGTCTCCATTGTGCAGGTGGGTAGCTACTCTGGGCGCATGAAGCACCGCCACCCATAGCAGGAACATGACGCCCAGCAACGTTGCTCCCAGGCGTCCGTACTTTTTGATCATGATCGAAACCCCGGCTGCGATAAAGCCGGCGCCTGTGAAGTACGTCCAAAACAGGTGTCCCGGAATCCACGATGGGATAAGAGAAGCCACAAACTTGGCATACTCAAAATGCTGGATACCGAAAATTATCATCGAAATCGCAAAGAGGAAGCGGCCGAACAAGGCGAGCATTCTCGTACCGGGAACAGAAGGCTTCTCATTGGGCAGGGTTTCCGCCAGCACCCACGCTGCACCCGCCAGGGCAAGGGGCTCAAATGCCCTGGTTCGGTCAGTCCCGTTGTGCAGGATTGCGGATATCTTGGAGGCACTAAAGAACCACGTGTGAAGCAGCACCACGCACAAGAAGAAACCAATGCCGAGCAGGGATGCCGAGAGGCGGGCCTTGGTGTTGCTCACCAGACTCAAGCTTATCGCAATCAGGAGAATGCCCGTCAGATAAGCAAAGACCGGAGCTCCAGGAGTCCAGGGCGGCACAGGAGGCAGGCCTCCCAAAAACCGGCCATAAATGATGTACTGAACGCCGAAAGCCCCAATGGGGATGGCAAAAAGTAAGCGACCCGCTGCGATCAAAGTATCCATAAGCCTTGTTTATGTCCTGTTAATTAGAGCGTTTCTGCCGCTGTTTTTGTGGTACCACTCTGGCCCCAAAAGGCTGACTTCCTCGTAATTATGGTTCATCATTGTGCTGGGCATTCGAGAATGCCGGGATCTTTTGCGTCCCCTCTGCTCCTTGACAACTCATCGCCAATCGCGATTTGTGCAGCGATTCCACAATTACTGTTTCGGCTACCCTTACTGTATCCACTCCGCCGTGGGGCATGCGTTGCTTGTCATTCCGACGCGTAGCGGAGGAATCCCTTTTGTGTCGAAATTCTCCGGTCCTAAGATGTTTGGACTACCGTAAAAGTTTGCACCACCGTGGAAGAGCACGGCTTCAGCCCGGGCACCGCTGTTTACATCTATGTCAACAGTCGAGACTACCAGCAAGTCCCGCGCCGCGAAGCGGTTTTCTTCAATAATGACGCGGGCTCCCGTGGCTCTCGCAAGCACTTTAGGACTACCCAGCAAGTCCCTCCGCTTTCCATCACCTGACCCGGTGGCAGAGGTAACTCGTAAGATAACAGCAGATTACAAATTGATTTCCAGCCCCTCGGACGCAGCCCGGACTTTAGGATAGTAATCACGCGCAGTGCTGACGATCTTATCAATGCAGGCGTCGTTGTGGTCAGGATCGTGGTGAAAGAGCACCAGCTCTTTTGCGCCGCTTTCCATGGCAATATTGACGCCCTCGCGCCAGTGGCTGTGTCCCCAGCCGACTTTTTGCGCCTGGTATTCATCGGGCAGGTACTGCGCATCGTAGATGAGCACATCAGCGCCTTCGGCCAGCTTGCGCACGTTTTTGTCGAAGACCGGATGTCCCGGTTCGTTATCGGTAGCGTAGACAATCACTTTGTCTTCGGTCTCGACGCGGAACCCCAGGCATCCCTGCGGGTGGTTCAGCCACCGGGATTGGATCACGCAATTATCAAACGCCAGTTTGCCCTCTTCGATGTCATAAAAGTTCCGGCGCGCCTTCATCTCGTTCATGTTGACCGGAAAGTAGGGGTCTGACATCTGGTCTTCCAGAGCGTGTTGCAGCTTGTGCCCGCGGTTGGAGGAGTGAAAGAAGAACTGATTTTCTTTGTTGTTATAGAGCGGCCAGAAAAACGGGATACCCTGAATGTGGTCCCAATGAAAGTGCGAAAGAAAGATGTGCGCGTTAAACGGGCGCCCATTGAATTCGGTTACCAGTTGTTTCCCCAGGATGCGGAAGCCGGTGCCGCAGTCGAAGATATAGATCTGGTCGCCGATGCGAACCTCGACGCAGGATGTATTCCCGCCATAGCGTAGGTTTTCCGGCTGAGGCGTGGGCGTTGAGCCGCGCACCCCCCAGAATTTAATCTGCATGTTTCAAGTTCCCTGCTGCCGAATGCGCTCTGCCGGATATGCCTTATCCATTTGATATCCGACTTACAATCGTCCTTATCGGCCCGCTTATGTTTCTGTTGCTACGGCATTTACCAACAATGGGGGAGACCGCTTAAGCCGTCAAAGTGGGTGTCATTATAAACGCGAAAAGTCCAATCCTGACAAGGATTTCGGCCAGAGGGAGCCCAGAAAGCAACATGTCTCGAAGAAGCTCTTAGCTTTTAGCCCTTAGCTTTTAACTCTTAAAAACTGGCAACCGGTAACTTCTTAGTACGGAAACGGTTCAATCTTCCAGCGCTCAAACACTTTGGCTTCTTTGAACAACTGGAAGAGCCCGGCATCAATTTCGCCGTCTTTGACCGCGAAGCCCAGGATTTCCAGCGCCCGCTCGAGATTGACGGCTTTCTTGTAAGGACGGTCCACGGCGCAGAGTGCGTCGTAGATATCGGAGATGGTCATGATGCGCGTCTGCACCGGGATCTCGGGCGCGCTGAGCTTATAAGGATATCCTTTGCCGTTCAGCTTTTCGTGGTGCCGGCGGGCAATCTCGGGAACGCTGCGGATCTCTTTCGTCCACGGGATCTGTTGCAGGAAGTTGAAGGTATGGATGACGTGCGACTCAATCTGCAGACGCTCGGCGTCGTCCAGCGATCCTTTGCGGATGGAAAGCAGCCGCACCTCATGCTCGGTGAGCAGCGGAGACGCCGCATTTTCGTAGTCCTTGTAATGGCGCGTAGCAATCTCATTCAAGGTTTCAAAGCTGCCGTCGGCAAGAATGGTCGGCTCATCGGCGGTAAGAATAAGCTGGAACCACTTGTCCATTTCGACCAGCTGCGCTGCAAGCTCCTGGTCGAAAGCCGGCTGCTTTTGCAGATACTCCTCGCGCCCTTTTTCCAGCACATAATTGAGGCGCGAGCGTAGGGCCTCGGTCTCCATGCTGCGCTTGACGAACTGGAAGCGCTGCCGGATGACATCGAGCTGCGCGGGATAGAGCTTCTTCGCCTTGACCAGCACCTCTTCGCGCACCCCAACCTTGCCGAAGTCATGCAGCAGCGAGGCATAACGGATCTCTTTCATCTCGCTGCGGGAAAAGCGAATGCTCTCGTACGGACCGTTGTCAGCGCGGTCCACGGCTTCTGCCAGGGCGACCGTCAGGTTGGCCACGCGGAAGGAGTGGCCTGAGGTGGTGGGGTCGCGTGATTCAATGGCCACAACCGAGGCGCGCACAAAGCCTTCAAACAACTGCTGGATGGCCTGGTATAACTGGCTGTTCTCGTAGGCCACGGCGGCCTGGCTGGCCAGCGAGGCCACAATTTCCTGCTGGCGCACCGTAAAGGAAACTACCTGGTCGGTCACCGCTGCGACGGAGACCAGCTTGCTCTTGAAGTCGCGCTTGGCATTGATAAGCTGCACCACGCCCACCACATCGCCCTTCTGGTTTTTCATGGGCACGGCGAGAATGGACTTAGTGCGGTATCCGGAATCTTCATCGAACTTGCGGTTAATGGTGTAGGGAACGCCGCTGGGCAGGTGATAGGCGTCTTCAATATTGACCGGCAATCCGGTAAGCGCCACATAACCCGCGATGGATTTCTCGTTGATCTCCATCGTAACTTCACGGAAGGGCAGCGAGACGGAATCATTCTGCGCCAGCTTGAAGCGCATGTGCATGAGGCCCTCTGCGTCGCGCACCACCGGCTCGTCGCCAACGCTCTTCAGTTGCAGCTTTTTGCTGTCCTGCTCGTCTTCTTCCACGACATAGAGCGAGCCGGCATCGCTGCTGGTGATCTCGCGGCATTTCGTGAGGATCATATCCAGCAATTTGCCGGTGTCGTGCTCGGCGCTCAGCGCCGCGCCAATCTCATTCAACTCGTGGATCTCACGTGTGGCAAACGCCAGCCGCGCATTGACCTCCTGCCGGCTGGCTACCAGGTGTATATGGTCGAGCGCGTTATCTACCATGCGTTCGATCAGAGCAATCGGCGTGCCTGGAATCAGGTAGGCGTAGATCAATCCATCCAGACGAAAATCTTTGAAACGGTCCTCGCTGAGTCCCAGGATGCGTATGTTGGGTGCGTGCAGGTTGCGGCCGAGCTCTTGCAGCAGCCGTTCAGAAGAGGTGATGAGCACACGGTCTACGTCAGCAGGATAGTTCCCCAGGTCGCTGAAGTAAGTGCGCCGATAGCGGAGCACGCCTCCTAAAGCCTTGTTGACCACATCATCTTGCTCAAAAGTTACCAGCAGGGGCAGACCGCGCACGGGTGCACGCGGCGGAGCCGAGAGTTTTGCAGTCGCAGTAGTCATCAAACTTTACACGCAAACAGTCGTGCACTCAGCGGTTTACCGGGAAGTGGCGGACCGCCTACCGCGGGGGAGAGGTCAACTATAACAAAAGTCGCTGTGCCGGAGTAGCAGGACTGCTACTCCTTACTGTTGTCATTTTGGTATATACTGAACCCCTCCCCCAGGTAATGCGTGGAAAACCGGGAATGTGCGCCGGGCCGCACTAAATGGACTGCACCGGCCGAAGGTTTTCCGGGCACTTCAACGGAGACGTGCGACGACCATGCCAACCCCTTTAACACCCAAGCGGCAATTTCCAGACCTGACCAGCCCTTCCTCTGCTGCTTCGGGTCAAGGCAACAACAAGCCTGCCGCTCCTGCAGAGCCAGATACAACTCTTCCCCCAGTCCCGACTGTGACCGGTTTCTTTAGAGCTCCGCTTGGCCCTGGTTCTGGATCAACTGACGTGCCCACTTCACCGCCCATCTCCAAGCCTCCGCTCGGACCTCTCGGTGCCGTTAGGCCTGTCGAGAGCGGCCATTTTTTGCAGCGCGTCAAGCTCTTCAGCGGACTCTCTTTTGCTGACTGCCAGCACGTGGTGAAGCGCATGCGCCGCCGCGACTTCCCGCCCAACACCACCATCGTTCGCGAAGGAGCGCCCGGCAGCTCTATGTTTTTCATTATCTCGGGCCATGTTGAAATCCGTAAGAAAGACCCGAACACCAATATTGATTTCCTGCTCTCGGAGATGGGTCCGGGCCAGAACTTTGGAGAAATGTCGTTGCTGACCGGCAAACCGCGCACGGCCACGGTGACCTGCACTGAACCCACCACCTGCGCCGTGCTCGAGCAGAAAGATTTTCAGGAGCTGCTGTTGCAGTATCCCAAGATCGGTCTGGCGCTGACCACCATTCTGGCCGAGCGCGTCGAGAGCGCCAGCCAGCAGGTAGGCATCGAGTACATCAACCTGAGCAAGATGAACTTTGATGTGCGCGTGCTCGGGCTGATTCCGCAGAGCATGATCCAGCAGCACAAGATGATTCCCGTGGCCTTCGCCAACAACCGCCTTACCCTGGCCATGGTGAACCCCAATAACATTCTTGCTCTTGACGACGTGCGCCGCATCATCAAAGGAGTCATGATCGAGCCGGTGGTGACCACCGAAGAGGACTACCGCAAGTTCATGAACACCACCTACGCCGAGCTGATGCAGAAAGAAAAGCCGGCGTCCGCAGGCGATAAGACGCAAACCGTCATCAAGTCTTCCGCCGAGATGGTGGACCTGTTGCAGTCAGATCTGATTCGCGACCTGCAGTTGACCGATGACGCCGGCCCGACCATGGGCGACAGCAAGCAGGAGCTCATGAACGCTTCCGAAGATGCGCCCATCATCCGCCTGGGAAACTCGATTCTCGGGCTGGCCATCAAGAAGGGCGCAAGCGATATTCACATTGAGCCCATGGAAGCCAACGTGATCATCCGCTACCGCATTGACGGTGTGCTGCAGACGGTGCAGAACCTGCCCAAGAAAGTGCAGCTCGGCCTGATCTCGCGCCTGAAGATTTTGAGCAAGCTCGATATCTCGGAAAAGCGCCTGCCCCAGGATGGCCGCATCAGCGTCAACATGGAAGGCAAGCCCATAGATTTTCGCGTCTCCACCGTGCCCGGCAAGTGGGGCGAGAAGGTCTGCATGCGCATCCTCGATAAGTCCAACACCGCGCTGGGGCTCGATAAAGTCATCAGTCACGAGCCCACGCTCAAGCTGGTGCGCGAGCTCATCAACCAGCCCTACGGCATCATGTATGTAACCGGGCCGACCGGCTCGGGCAAGACGACCACGCTCTATTCCGCGCTGGCTGAGATCAACGACCCGGGTATTAACATCTCTACCGCCGAAGATCCCATCGAGTACGACTTGGCCGGCGTCAACCAAATCCAGGTACACAAAGACATCGGCCTCGATTTCGCCCGTGTGCTGCGCTCCTTCCTGCGCCAGGACCCGGATGTGATCCTGGTCGGTGAAACCCGCGACAAAGAGACCGCGCACATTGCCGTCGAAGCCGCCCTCACCGGCCATCTGGTTTTCACCACCCTGCACACCAACAGCGCCGCCGGGGCCTTCACCCGCCTGGGCGAGATGGATGTGGAGCCGTTCCTGATCTCTTCTTCCACCATCGGAGTGATGGCGCAGCGCCTGGCCCGGCGCCTGTGCAAGACCTGCCGTGAGCAATACGAAGCCGACGATCAGACCTGCGAGTATATGGGCCTGCGTCCCAAATCGGTGTTATGGAAGGGACGCGGCTGCGGCGAGTGCAACGGCAAGGGCGTCAAAGGCCGCATTGGCATTTATGAAGTCATGAAGATGAATGCCGAACTGCGCCAACTGGTCGCCAGAAACGCCCTCACCGAGGACGTTCACAAAATCGCCCTGGCCCAGGGCATGCTGGACCTGAAGAAATACTCCGCCATCCTGCTACTGAATGGAGATACGTCGGTCGAGGAAGTGCTGCAGGTTGTCAGCGTGCAAGAATAGCTTTGGACTGAAAGCGCTCTTTCGGAAGGCTTCAACGCAGGCCGCCCTTTACCTTTTAATTATCCCTGCCGAGCCATCTCTATGTTCCCCTCAGCCTTCACTTGCTGCAAGTGGTCAAAACGTCCTGAAACAGCATGATGGCCTCGTATTCATTGGGGAAACCGCTATCGGGGTGCGACACTTGCAAAGCCAATCCGGTATTTACTGAATAGATAATCATCCGTGAGACCGTTTCGGAGTACCGAGGACCTGTCCCGAGTACAACTTTTGCGAATTTTCAAAGAGCTTTCATCTAAGGGCTCCGCAGCCAAAACCAGGCTGCTGCGCCCTCGCGCTGCGCTCGCGCTCATCCGACGCTCGCTTCGCACTCACCCGGCACGAGCCCCGCATTCTTGAATGCTGGGTACACTTCCAGGGACAATGATGACCTACAATTACTGAAAAATGAAGGGTTTGATATCAAAATGATATCAAAAGGCCGGATAACCATTGCGTCTGAGTTCTTTCTCGACCCACTCCACAAACACAGTTTCAAATTCAGCTCGTGTGTAAATTCTCTTGTGAATCAACAAGGTATTCATTGCATAAACCGTAGCTTTGAATCCCTCGTCCCTTGAAGCGATCTGCAGAGCTTCCTCGAAAGACATATTTATTCTCCTTATTCTTTAAGTCTTGCTGTTTCTCATCACCGCCTGGGTTACGGCATTGGACTCATCCCATGCTGTCCATAGGACAAATCCGATTGCCTTCTTGTGCAAACTCCATATATGCTTGCCTTCCCCCCACCCGGATTTGAGAGGTAAGGCCAATGTTCTGCGTCAAATGCGGCAGTCAGTTACTGGCCGGCAGTAAGTTCTGTTCCAATTGCGGCCTTGATAACGCCACCTACACGCTCCCGTCGGCGGGGGTTTACGCTCCGACTGCGGTGCCTCAGAACAAGCCTTTGTTCTGCATCAAGTGCGGAGCTGAACTATATCCCAAGACCAAAGTCTGCCCGAATTGCCGGTTCGACAATACCAATTACGTTTCCGCGCCGGCCGTGGCCTCGGGATTTGCTGCGCCCACAATGCTCGCCTATCCCGATGCCTACTGTGAAGGCAAAATTCTGGTGGTGCCACGCAACGCCACGCTGCCGGCAAGCTGCATAAAATGTGGAGGCATTCCCAAAGAGCCCTGGTTAAACAAGAATTTCTCTTGGCACAATCCGCTGCTGTATATACTGGCCTTTTTCAGTCCGTTGATTTATGTGATTGTGGCCCTGATCGTGCGCAAGCGAGTGCAGCTTATGGTGCCCATCTGCGACCATCATAATTCGACCCGACTCACAACTCTGTGGGTCGGCGTCATTCTGCTGTTGGGCTTCCTTCCTCTGTCTGTCGCGGCCAGTATCTATCTGCCAGGAGACAGCGCACCGGCCATTGCTTTCCTGCTTGGGTTCGTGATGTTCGTTGGCGGGATGGTTGCGCTGTGGTTCTCTTACGTCCTGCGGCCCACTTACATCGGCGAAGATTGCTCCAAGTTTAAGGGGGCGCATCCGGAATTTCTGGCTCGCCTTAAAACCCCTTCCGTTCCAGGAATGGGAGTGCAAGTGCAATCGCCAGGGTTCTAGACCTATTTAGATTTTTCTGTATGTAACAAACAGCATCGCCCCGATGAGAAAACGCAAGATCCCTTCGGCAGGCTCTTCGCGCCAAAAAACGGTGCTCCCAGTGAACAAACCGTTAAGTCCGATAGAATCAATGAACTGTTTAAGCCAGTTACAGCGTCAATCTTGAGTGCCACTTTTTGGGTAGAACTCCCTGACATCGCAATTCAGTCGGAAGCAGTGTCGGGGTCCCTCTCTCCGCGCCGTGCCGATTGGTTGTGCTCCGCGTTTTGCGGCGCTCCGCTCGGGATGACAGTTGGTATATACCGTCGCCACTCGACACTTGCTGTGCCTATTCAGTCTCGTGCTACTTGTTCATTCCCGTTTCAACCTACCCCAGCAGGTCCCGTGCTCAACATGACAAGATGCAAACGGAATAGCGAAATAGGACGCACGGTAATAGTTAAAGCGACATAATGGCAAGCTCTTGTTGGCGTTTCCCTTTGTGTCCTTTGTGTTTAAACATTGTGTCCTTTGTGGTTCAACCGCTTCCCCTACTGACTGGAAGCGGTCTGCACCACCAGGCCTTCTTTCCGCATGGCCTCGAGGACACGGGCGTTAATATTGTTCGTGATTTTCGGCATGATGTCGCCCATGATCTCGGGCTGCACCCGCGCCAGCTTTCTTCCCACCGGTGTGTTGTAGAAATAGGCAATCTGGCGGATCTCATCCGGACTGAAGTGTTTCATGTAGGCTTCGGCGGTCAAGATCACAATCTCCTCGTACGACACCGAGTTCCTCACCGCGCGCTGCATTCTTTCCGAAGCATCCGAGGGCAGGGATTTGTTTTGGCGTCTGGCGAAGTCGTTGACTTGCGTGAACATCTCTTCGCGCACCTGCTGCATCAGGCCTTCAAAGGTTGCCGGCGGCATGAAGGTGTGCATGAGCCCAATCACGGACGCGCGATCTTCAGGAGCAAGCTGGTTGATTGTGCTGCCGCCTGATGTTTGGGCTTCAGCTATTGCCGCGACTCCCAGCAGAACCATAGTTATGACTCCAAATTTCCATCCCTTGCATGTCATAAATCCTCCTCTTGGCCAGGTTTTAGACGTCTCAATGCTCATTCCGATGCCGTGAGAATTGTAACCCCGCCATGTGTGGCAACCATCAGAAATACTAAAAAAGAATACCCAAGAGATTTCGATGCAGACCAGTGCGACCAGGGCATTAAATCTCAAACGAAATCCCCTTTGGTGTTCCTTTGCTCTTTGTTTTTCCTTTGTGTCCTTTGTGGTTAAATAACTAAATGCCCAGACTCAGCCAACTCGCCTCGCACATCGCCCAATCGGAAATCCGCATTATGTCGGTTGAATGCGAGAAGGCCGGAGGCGTGAATCTGGCGCAGGGCATCTGCGATACCGAAGTTCCGCTGCCGGTGCGCCGTGGCGCCGAGGCCGCCATCGAGGGCGGATTCAATTCCTACACCCGGCTCGACGGCATCGCCAATCTGCGCCGCGCCATCGCGCGCAAGATGCGCGACTACAACCAACTGGAGGCCGATCCTGAGCATGAGATTGTTGTCACCACCGGCTCGACCGGGGCTTTCTACTGTGCCTGCCTATCGCTGCTCAATCCTGGCGATGAAGTTATCGTCTTCGAGCCCTACTACGGATATCACGTGCACACCCTCATGGCCATGCACGCGGTGCCGGTGTATGTGACGCTCACGCCGCCCGATTGGAGCTTTTCCCGCGCAGCGCTCGAGCAAGCCATTACTTCCAAGACGCGCGCCATCGTGGTCAACTCGCCGGCCAATCCTTCGGGCAAAGTTTTCACGGCAGAAGAGCTGGCATGGATCACCGCCATTGCCCGCGAGCGCGACCTGTTCATCTTCACCGACGAGATCTACGAATACTTTCTCTACGATGGACGCAAGCACATCAGCCCGGCAACACTCCCCGGCATGGCCGAGCGCTGTATTACCATTTCGGGATTCTCCAAGACCTTCAGTATCACCGGCTGGCGCATCGGATACGCCATCTGCGACCGCCGCTGGGCGCACGCGATCGGCTACTTCCACGATCTGGCTTATATCTGTGCGCCATCGCCGTTTCAGCACGGCGTGACCGCCGGCCTGGAAGAGTTGAGCCCGGAGTTCTACAGCTCTCTCACCACCGAGTACACGGTGAAGCGCGATCTGCTGTGCAAGTCGCTGGAAGCCGCAGGGCTAAAGCCCAACATTCCGCAGGGAGCGTATTACGTTTTGGCTGATGCCTCCGCCTTGCCGGGAAAAACGAGCAAGGAAAAAGCAATGTACCTGCTCGCCGAGACTGGTGTGGCCGCCGTTCCCGGAGATTCTTTCTACAACGGCGGCACAGGAACAAACCTGCTGCGTTTCTGCTTCGCCAAGAACGATTCCGACTTGCACGATGCCTGCCGGCGACTGGAGCAGTTGCGCGCCGTTAGAGTAAAAGCTTAACCACAAAGGACACAAAGGTAATTTTCGCTGCAGACTAACGCTGATAAACTCGCCGATGGGAAATTTACCGCGGAGGCGCGGAGGATCGGAAACGCTATGCATTGGGACTTAGACGGCGTCATGTTGTGGTTGCGCGTGACGGCGCGCTTCTCGGGGATTTTTCTGGCGGCATCGCTAGCCGTGCCTGCGCTGGCGCTGCTTTGGCCTTCGTCTTTTACTCGGTGGATGGCCAGCAACCGGCACCGCTTCACGTTACTCTTTGCGTTTTCCCATACCCTTCACTTAGGCGGGGTGATGGCTCTGGTCTCCCTCAGGCCCGCCCAGTTTTTCTCAAGGTCAGGTCTGGTGGTCTTGATTGGAGGCGGCCTGGGTTATGTGCTGATTTACTACCTGGCGGGGATGGCCTTTTTACGCCGGAAGAACCCCGAGATGCGTGATGCAAAGATGCAAACTGTCAGCTCCTACATTTTATGGGCAGCTTTCACGCTGGCCTTCAGCATCGGGCTTCCAAGAAACCCGTGGATCTATGCACCGCTGGCCGCGATCATGCTTTTTGCCTTGGCCGTGCGCATCTTCGCCAAACATACGGCCGCTGCTCGTCAGCGCCTCGATCAGTTGCACGCCGCCTAAACAAAAGCTTAACCACAAACCGAAAATTAACATTTTTCTCCGCGTCTCCGCGCCTCCGCGGTGATTAGCCAATTTGCATATACAATTTTTGCTGTGCCGAAACCCGCCCCAAAAAGTCTGAGCCTGCGCTCCTGGAACGTTTTCGCAGCGCCGTTCGTCAATCCGGTTATCCGTACCCGGAAAACAGTATCATTCTGGCTTTTGAAGGTGGCTCGGTAATGCACGGCGCATCGGTGGGAAGCGACGATCACGATTATTACGCCGTCTACCTCGAGCCGCCGCAGATGAAGCTGGGCCTGCATCCGGTTGAACACCATGTCTGGTCCACTTCCGACAGTACGCGCAAGAACACCCGCGACGATATTGATCTGGTGATGTATTCTCTGACCAAGTTCGCGCGGCTGGCCGCCAGCGGCAACCCTACCATCCTGCATTTTTTGTTTGTCGAAAATGAGCTCGGGGCCAATCCCTGGTGGGAATACGTTACCCAACACCGTGGGAATTTTTTGGCCCGTTCGCATCTGCGCAAATTCATCGGTTACGCCGATGCACAATTCGACCGCCTGACCGGCAAGCGTGCGCGCAAGCAGTTCCGCCCTGAGCTGCTGGAAAAATACGGCTTCGATACCAAGGCTGCCATGCACGGTATCCGCCTGATGTATGAGGCGCTCGACCTGCTCCGCGACGGCGGCATGACATTTCCTAATCCCCATGCCGGGCATTTGATCGCCATTCGGAAGGGAAAGTACACGCTGGAGCAGATCGTTCGGCAGTATGAAGAATTAAAACAGAGATGTAATCAGCAGCAGCAAGATTCACCGCTGGCGGAAGAAGTTGATCAGGAGCAAATCAATCGTATCCTGGCCAACGTGTACCGGTCTTTTTGGACGGGATAGCCAAATCCTAGCCCTCAATCCAAGTTACTGCATCAAATAAAACAAGCGGCAGTATCAGGCATACTGCCGCTTGCAACCACGATGCAACGTGAGGAATGAAACCTCGCTTTACATGAGGAATCCTAACAACGGCAACCTGAGGCGGTCTTTGTCGGAAAAGGACATTTTTTGTCTCGTTTGCCCTAAAAAATACCAGTTTTAATGTGTAATGGTTCGACATTTTTGGTCACTTATATATGTATGGAGTCGTAAGAGGGTATACGAAGCCTGGAGAAGCAAAAACAGGATGTAGTTGCGACTGCCGCCGCTACTTAAAGATCAAAGGGGACGGTGACATTTTATCGTTGTAGCTGATAAGAAATGTTCTTGTTGCAGCAACAGGAGCAAAAAAACAGGAGTTTCCGCATGGATTTTTGTGAATGCAACACGCAACGCATTGATGATCAAGGCTACTGTGGGGGATGCGCCCAACCGGTCCGTATTGTTGAAGTGCTGCTTTTCGGAAAGATGCCGTTCCACGTCATCGAGCGCATGATTGAGCTGCGTGCCGAGCAGTACACCGGCTCTTCAATGCCCATGGATGAAAACTAGGCAATTTTGCCCGTCGCTTATCCTTAAAGCATGTAACCTCTTCGTTTCAGGTTTTCTCCGGACTATCACCAGTCAAGGGTCCACAATGAACAGCAACCAGCGCTTCGCCTGAAACGCTTGAAGCTTCCACAACACTATTCATCCGAACGCAGACTAAACTTCAGAGTCTCTGTTCCAGTACCGGAGGAGTCGCGAAATTGCAGCGGTGTGGATTCTCATGTCTTTAAGAATTGCATGGGGATACCCGCTCGCAACCTCGCCGATTGCCGCCGTCAATATCTAACAGAGCCGTTGCCCCCTCTCGTTTACCGGGGAAGGGCGGGAGTGGGTGAGCCGGACGCGAGCGCTGTTGTGCGCTCGTGTCCGGCAAGGGCACAGCAGCCTTGTTTTGGCTGCGGAGCCCTCCTATGAACGACCTAACCGGGCGCGTGTGTGTGGTGCGCACGCGTCCGGCGAAGGCTAGTAATCTCATTTTTGGCTGTCGGTTTCATAAGACCGGGTGAGCGCGAAGCGAGCGCCGGACCGCGCGAGCGCAGCGCGAGGGCGCAGCAGCGAAACGAAGTGCAGCGTTGCGGAGCCCTTAGATTAACGACGCGTGCGTGTGGTGCGCACGCGTCCGGCGAAGGCGCAGCGTCGAACCCTGAGCGTAACCGAGCGAATCCCTTTAGATAAAATTTCATTTTAGGAATTGATGTAATTTTAAAATTGCTCTCCCATCCGAGCAAGAAATCCCACCCGGGAATCATTGTGTGTAAGCTGCTCTCCACCATCAGCATGTCGAGTACCCCGTTTGATTACCCGCGATACATCAGGAATTCATCATTCCTTAATCGGCCCTTAACCTTTCGAGGCTAGTCTGAAATTCACGCCACGAAATCTCGACAAAATTCGGAGGATTATTTATGAACGCAAAGCAATTCCCGCTTAAGGGCCTTCCCCTCATAGCCTTTTTCGCTGCTTTAGTTGTCACAGTATTCGCTAAAGCGCAGTCCATCGAAGTCCAGCCCCCTTACCACTTGCAAGTTTTTGCGCATTCGGTGGCGGGCGTTTACACCCAGCCCGATTCGATTGCGGTTCTCAATGGGCACATCTTTATTGGATATGGGAACGGAGTCGCCAAAGATGGAACCGATGGCAAATCCAGCACCATTGTTGAATACAGGATGAACGGCAGTGTTGTCCGTACATTTTCAGTTCCTGGGCATAACGATGGCCTCAAAGTTGATCCCAGGACCAAGCTGCTTTGGGCCCTGCAGAACGAGGATGGTAATCCCTCGCTGGTGACCATCAATGCTAAAACCTTAGAGCAGAAACAATATTCATTTCCTCCCACACTGAATGGCGGGGGCTACGACGATATCGTCTTCCGGCACGGAAAGATATATATGAGCGCTTCCAATCCTGCCGGCAATCCCAACAACGCGCCTGCGATCGTGCGCGTCGAACTCAGTGGCAGCTCCGTAACGGTGACGCCGGTCTTTGCAGGCGATGCAACGGCAACCGACATTCTGACCGAATCCCCCGTGACCTTGAATTTGCAGGATCCGGACTCCATGATTACCGATCCGGCAGGTGACATTGTTCTCGATAGCCAAGACGATGCTGAACTGGTAATCGTCCGCCATCCCGATACCGCCAGCCAGAACGCTCTTCGCGTTCCGCTGACCTCACCGTTCGGATCAACCAAGGTGGATGACACCATCTTTGCCACAGCATCCGATGGGTTCATTCTGGTGTCTGATCTGAATGCCGATACTGTCTACGCCATTCACAAACACTCGTTTGTTCCGGGAGCGGCTTACTCGGCTGGAATTGCAAATGGAACGGTGGGACTTGTCGGGCGCCTCGATCTGGAGTTTGGCCAGCTTACGCCGATTGTCACCGGCCTCAAGAATCCGCGAGGAATGACTTTTGTGGCGACCCCGGATCGAGATCATGACGATGAAGAGGAAGATACCTGCGAGTCGTTCAATTAAGCAGTCGTTTTGCATGCTGTCCTCTTATGGATCGTTAGGAACTGGCCCCAACCGTTGTTCGTTGGGGCTTTTTCCTATAACGGGAACGCTTTGAATTGATTGTGGCTAACGAGCCGGGCCGCAGATCAATCGCGCGACGGTCAGAATTTAAAAAGTGCTGGTTGCACACAGAGTTTTAAATGCTACGCAGAATTATTTTCTATTGGCCTTTTCTGCGGGAAAGAAATCTAATGTCTTATGTCGGAAGCTTTTTTAAAAAAATATATCTTCGCAAGTGACTTCGATCAGACCCTGAGCTTCAATGATTCCGGGTATGTTCTGAGTGAATTACTGGGTATTCCCTTGGAGGAGTTTGAACGTAAAGCCATAGGGATGGCCGGACTCAACCTGGTGCAGCAGGGTGCTGAATTGGCTTACTTGTTGCTGCATGATCCCGAGTTCCGCTCGCGCGTCCGCAAGGAGCATCTGCACGAGGTAGGGCGGCGCATCCGGCTGAAGCAGGATATTCATCTGCTGTACGAGTTGCTCAAGGGAGGCATTGAAGGGTATCACTTCGACTTCTACGTGCTGTCAGCAGCGCCTGTAGAGGTGATTCGTTCCGCACTGGAAGGAATTGTGCCTCCCGACCATATCTTCGGCACCGAGTTTGAATACAACAGTGCCGGCGAGATCGAACGCATTGTTCGTGCCGTGGCGGGTTACGGCAAGGTGGCAGTGCTCGATCAGCTCCAGAGCAGGCTGGAGATTGGCCCCGACCATATTATCTACGTCGGCGATGGGAGCTCCGACATTCACGTCATGCTGCATGTGAATGCCCGCGATGGATTTACCATCGCCGTCTCGGAGAGCACGCATGTGGCGCAGATTGCACGGCGTACTGTCCTCAGCACCAATGCAGTCGCGGTCGCGGTTCCCATTCTGGAACTGCTGATCGGCTGGAACCGGACCCGGATCCGCGATTTCTTCAAATCGCAAGGCTTCCTGATCCAGGGATGGGACAAGGTCCGCACCGATTGGCTGACCATCCGGCATGCCGGCCTTTCGGAAAAAAATTTAGGCAGGATTGAAAGCATAGGCGCCGACTAAAAAGTTTCTTCGATTTTTCCTCCGTTGACTCTTACAGGCAACCAGATGCAAATTCTGGTTGCCTCTTTTTATCTAAGGGCTCCGCAGCCAAAACCAGGCTGCTACGCCCTCGCGTTCCGTTCGCGCTGTCCGGCGCTCACTCCACGCTCACCCATTTTCCAGCTTCTCAGCCGAATATAGCCCTTGTTCAGGGCAATATAGTTGACAAAATCAATTAAGTTATTGACAATAGCACTCATCCTGGAAAAAATGCCCTATGCCAGAAGCCAATTTCGATCAGCATATTGAATCCGTCCGTCGCTTCAACCGCTTTTATACCCAGAAGATCGGTGTTTTAGAGGAAGGCCTGCTGCACAGTCCGTTTTCTCTCGTCCAGGTGCGCGTCCTCTACGAGCTTGCCCATCGCGATCAGCCTACAGCCGCCGAACTGGCCAAGGATTTGGGTTTGGACGCGGGCTACTTGAGCCGCACGTTAAGCGACTTCGAAAAGCGCGGACTGATCGAGAAGAAAGCCTCAGAAGCCGATGGCCGGCAAAGCCTGCTGTTGCTGACCGAGCAGGGGCAGCAAGCCTTTGCTCCGTTGAATGAACGTGCGCAACAAGAGATTGGCGCCCTGTTGAAGGCCCTCTCTGCTCCCGAACAAAACCAACTGATCAGCGCAATGCATACCATCAGCGGATTGCTTAGCGCCCGGTCCGAGCTTCAACCGGAAGCCCAGCCTAAAACGAAGACGCCTTATATCCTTCGGCCTCATCAGCCCGGCGATATGGGATGGGTCGTGCACCGCCACGGCGTGCTCTACGCCCAGGAGTACGGATGGGACGAACGCTTTGAGGCCCTGGTCGCTGGCATCGTCGCCGAGTTTATTCAGCACTACGACTCCAGGCGGGAGCGCTGCTGGATCGCCGAGAAAGATGATGAGATCGTAGGCTCCGTCTTCCTGGTCAAACAGTCGAAGACTGTAGCCAAGCTGCGCCTGCTGCTGGTTGAACCTTCGGCGCGGGGACTGGGCATTGGCGCCCGCCTGGTGAGCGAATGTGTGCGCTTTGCCCGCCAGGCAGGCTATCGAAAGATTACGCTCTGGACGCAAAGCGTCCTCCATGCCGCCCGGCACATCTACAAAAAAGCCGGCTTCCGCCTGGCGCGCAAAGAGCGGCACAACAGCTTTGGTTATGACCTGACAGGAGAAACCTGGGAGATGGAGTTGTGATTTCGAATACACTTCAGCCATGGAACTTTCTTTCCGCCACCATCCACTTTTACTTTTTGGGATAGCAGTTAGCATAATTTTTGCGCAGTCTGCTGCAGCTCAGGCCACAGCACAAACAAACGCAGCTTCCGATACTTCCGCTGCCATGCTCGCCGACGGGCCTTACCAAGTATCGCTTGTCAGTGACGTCATTCTGCACGACGCCAAACGCAAAAAACACTTGCCGCTCAATGTGCTGTATCCGGTAGCGTCTGGCAGCGGATCGCTTCCGGTCATCATCTTTTCTCACGGCGCGGGCGGCTCGAAAGACGGCTACCAGGGGCTAACGCGTTACTGGGCCAGCTACGGATATGTGGTCATACAACCGACGCACGTTGATTCCATCGCGTTGCAGCGGACGCAAGGCAAGCATCCCGGCGGGTTGTTGCAGAACGCGGAAGAAGCGGTCAGCGATGTGCAAGCGTGGCAAGACCGGCCGCGCGATATTTCTTTCGTGATTGATTCTTTCGGCGAACTGGAGCGCAAGCTCCCGCATCTCAAAAATAAGCTGGATGCAACCCGCATTGGCGTGGGCGGACACTCCTACGGCGCCTATACCGCACAGGCCATTGGTGGCGCAACCATTGTTCTGCCGGGGAAGACAGAGGCGCTGAGTCTGGCGGATAAGCGCGTGAAGGCCATTCTTATGATGTCGCCCCAGGGATCGGGCGAGATGGGATTGACCCATGACTCCTGGAAAAATTTCACTTTGCCGATGATGGTCATGACCGGATCGCTCGACCGTGGCCTCAAAAAACAGGCGCTTGGCTGGCGCAAAGAGCCCTTCGAGCGCGCGGCATCTCCCGAGAAGTACTACGTTTTCATTGACGGCGCTACCCACATGTCGTTCACGGGAAACCTCGCCGTGTTCGGGGCACAAAAGCAGATTTTCAACTACATCAAATTAGGTTCGTTTGTCTTTTGGAACGCATATTTGAAAGACGACCCTGCCGCGCGGGCCTATCTGAAGTCCGATTCCTTGCAGAAATTCAGCAACGGCGTCGTAACCGTTGACCGCAAATAGTGAGAAAACGGCATGCACGGCGCACACACGCTGCGCTTGATTTTTGCCGTATCGCAGCCTACCATTGCGCCACGAGAGAAATTTCATCATGAGCCGCACTGTTTCTCACTACCGCATTTTGGAGCGGATCGGCGACGGCGGTATGGGAGTCGTGTACAAGGCTGAGGACCTTAAACTCAGCCGCTATGTCGCCCTGAAGTTTCTGGCAGAAGATATGGCGCACGATCCACGCAACGTGGAGCGCTTCCAGCGGGAAGCCCGCGCCGCCTCTGCGCTCAATCATCCCAACATCTGCATCGTCTATGCAGTAGATGATTTTGAAGGACAGCATTTCATCTCCATGGAGTTGCTGCAGGGAGGCACGCTCAAGCAGCGATTGCTGGGCGCGCATCTGAACTTCGAGTCCCTGCTAGATATGGCCTTGCAAATCTCCGACGGTCTGCAGGCGGCGCACGAGCGCGGCATTATCCATCGCGATATCAAGCCGGCCAACATTTTCGTTACCGAACAGGGGCAAATCAAGATCGTGGATTTTGGCCTGGCCAAGCGAGTCAATGATGGAAAAGGACCGAGCGGCGCCGATCCTACCTTCGCCTACGGCCACGAAAAAGAACAGCATCTCACCGTGACCGGCGCAACCTGGGGAACGGTCGCGTATATGTCACCCGAGCAAGCCCAGGGCAAGGCACTGGACGCCCGCTCCGACATTTTTTCCTTCGGCTCGGTCTTGTACGAGATGGCGACCGGGGCCTTGCCTTTTCCCGCGGACAATGCCGCCGTCATCATCGTGGGCATATTGCAGCGCAAGCCACTTCCAGCTACACAAGTCAATCCGGCCTTGCCCGCCGATTTGGAAAGAATCATTGATAAGGCCATGGAAAAGGATTGTGACATGCGTTACCAATCCATGGCTGACTTGCGGAGAGACTTGAAGCGCCTGAAGCGCGATACCGAGTCACAAAAAGTGGCCGTACAAGCTCAACTCAGCCTATCCCAACCCATCCCGGTCGCCATACCTGTTCAGCCCCAGGCGGCATCCAAGCCGCGGCGTGGTCTAAACCGGTTCCTGCTTGCGGCATTTGTAGTATTGGCAATTGCAGTCGGTGTATTAGGGGTCAAGCTGTACGAAAGACAAACGGGTGGATTTGTATGGGACGCCAGCCCATCCCAAGCTGCCACAAATAATCTCGCAGCGCCCACAGCTTCTCCATCACCTACTCCCTCCGGTGCCATGACTCCAATTCCTGGCGCAACCCCACAGCCGATATCCAGCGGATCAGCCGTTCTGCCGGATGCGACAGCTAGCGGTATTTATATCAATGGCTCGCAACTGACCTCCGAGCAGGTACAGGAGCTCAGGGCGACCTATGGCGCGATTGCTCCACCGGGTCAATACTGGTATGACACTCGCAGCGGCCTGTGGGGCTTGTGGGGACACGAAGCCGCCGGCTTCATCCGCCCCGGTCACGACTTTGGCATGCTTGCGGAAAACGCTTCGAACGGCAACACCGGCGTCTTTATTAATGGACGTGAGATTAACCTCGTAGAGGCGCAATATATACAGCAGGCCTTCGGCGCCGTCTATCAGGGCCGCTGGTGGCTCGATGGCACAAGCGGGAATTTTGGTCTGGAAGGCAATCCGACCCCCATTGCCAATATGGCGTCCGCTTTCCGCGGCGGCCAGCAGTCGGGCGGCGACACCGGTTATCGCTGGCGTGATGGACGCGGCTCCGTCGCAGCTTCGGAAGGGAACTGCTTCATCATGTCGGTCCCCGGGGCTAACACAGTTTCTACGCCCGGCTGTAATTGACAGAAAAGCTTAACCACGAAGGACACGAAGGATACACACAAAGGACACAAAAGAAAGGCAAAGCCATTGCGTTTTCTCTCCCGCTTTTTAAGAATGCTCTGACTTTTTCTGAAGCCTGGAAACCGCGTTTATCCTCGACGAGCTCTTTTCTGAAGAACTTGTGATCCTAACCCAAGCACCTATAATCGAAGCCAATGTCTGGTTTCCCACTTGCGGGCCGTATCTTGGCCATGGATGTTGGTTCCAAAACCATTGGGATGGCTGTGAGCGATCCTTTGGGAATCACAGCTCAGGGCCTGGAGACGCTCCGCCGCAAGAACAAGCGCACCGACTTCACGCAATTACAAAACGTGATTACCGAGTACGAAGTCCGCGAGATCGTTGTGGGATATCCGCTGTACATGAGCGGAGATACAAGTCCGCAATCCCAGCGCGTCTCTGAATTCGCCGAAGAGCTGCGCCAGCGCTTCCACCTGCCCGTACATCTGTGGGATGAGCGCCTGACCTCCACCCAGGCCAATCGCCTGCTGCGCGAGACTGAAATGAGCATCCGCCGACGCGCCGAAGTCGTTGATCGCCTGGCGGCAGTGCTGATTTTGCAGTCGTTTCTAGAAAGTCGAGAATCTTCAGCGGCTACAAGGCCTGCAGAAGAGAGCTCCTGAAAGCGATTGAATCCATAAGCTAGATGGTCTTGTCCCATGAACATCTGGCTTAGCACTTTCGTTTGCAATCTGATACGTCTATCTTCATCCAATTCATTTCCATAGGTATCGCATCGAATACAATGGATAAAATTCTCTACATAGGGCTTCAACAAGTCGCAGACTGGTGGACTTAAAGCTGCGAACTGACCCTTTAGAACTGAGGACTGAGGACCAGGGACTGAGGACTGATTGATGATCAAGGCTTTCTTCAAACTACTTGCCCTCCTGCTCCTTATCCTCGTGATGGTCGCGGGGTATTTTACCTACGCCCTGCTTGCGCCTGTGGGTTCGAGTGATCCCAACTTCGTGCAACTGCATCCTGGCTCTTCCACGCGGCGCATCGCCAAAGACCTGCAGGCAGCGGGCGTGATCCGCAATTGGCAGGCGTTTTGGCTGCTGCACTACTGGCGGCCACAGCCGCTGAAGGCAGGCGAGTACCTGTTCGACCATCCTGCGAACGCTTTGGAAGTTTTTGACCGCCTGGTGCGTGGCGATATCTACATACGTGAGGTCACGATTCCTGAGGGCTACAACATCTGGGACATCGCCTCGGCCATTCAAGAAGCCGGACTAGGGAAAAAAGAAGACTTCATCAAGGTTGCGCAGAACAACGCATTGATTTACGACCTTGATCCTCAGGCGCATTCGCTTGAGGGCTACCTGTTTCCCGATACCTACCACTTTACTCGCACGCAATCCATGCAGGATATGGCAGCTGCCATGGTTCACCGCTTCCGCCAGGAGGCCCAGACGCTCGGGCTGAACTCCGATTACCACCGCATTGTTACCATGGCCTCCATCGTGGAAAAGGAAACTCCGGCGCCGGAAGAGCGGCCGCTGGTGGCCAGTGTTTATTACAACCGGCTCGCGCGCGGCATCGTCTTCGCGGCTGACCCAACGGTGATTTACGGTTCGATTCTGGCCAGCCGTTATCGCGGCACGATTTACAAATCCGACTTGCAGTTCGACTCACCATACAACACCTACAAATACGCCGGATTGCCGCCCGGCCCCATTGCCAGTCCGGGGAGCGCGGCGCTGGCAGCGGCCCTGCATCCCGCCGAGACCGACTATCTTTATTTCGTCAGCGACAACAACGGGCACAGCCGTTTTGCGCGCACCGCGCGTGAGCACGACCGCAATGTGGCCGCCTATCGTCACGCCGTCGCCAATTCCCAACAGAATCATTAAAATTAAAAGAAAGTACCTTGCCGCATAACTTTATTGGAATTGACCACGTGCAAATTGCCGCTCCGCCCGGAAGCGAGGTGCAGGCGCGCAATTTTTTTGCTGACGCACTGGGCATGACGGAGGTGCCCAAGCCGGTATCCCTGCGTGCACGCGGCGGGATATGGTTCCAGTGTGGGGCGCAGCAACTGCACGTTGGTATCGAGGCCGACTTTTCACCGGCGAAAAAAGCGCACCCCGCCATCCGCGTGCACAATCTCTCTGACTTGCGGTTGCGTTTACGGAACGCAGGCATCACGGTGATTGAAGACGATAACCTGCCAGATGCAGAACGTTTTTATGTAAATGATCCATTTGGGAACCGCCTGGAGTTCCTACAGTTGAAATGAGAGTTCAAAAAATAAAGTATCTTTACAATTTAGGCTGCCCAAAATGAATAAAATGCGTCTCATTTATACTAAAGAATTGTCCCAGCATAATTTTGAGCGATGGGTGTTAGGTCCACAATGAGCCGCTTTCTTCGTTTGATGGTCATGGCTGTTATCCTGCTGCCGATGGCCGGCTGTGTTTTTCGTTCGCACCGGGTGGAGCAGCGCATCAGCACGGCCCACCTTCAAGAGGCGACCAAGGACCAACTCATCGAATTCATCAACAAGGAAGCGAACCAGGTCCAAAGCCTCAATGCTACGGTGGATATCTCTCCCGCGGTGGGCGGAAGCAAGAAGGGCCAGGTCACGGAATACACCGATATCAGCGGTTATGTCCTGGTGCGCAAGCCATCCATGTTGCGCATGATCGGATTGGCGCCGGTGATTCGCAACCGCATGTTTGACATGGTGAGTGATGGGGTCAATTTTTCACTCTCGATCCCGCCCAAGAACAAATTCATCGTGGGCCGCAATGACACGATTCATGCTGGCCATAGCGCGCTGGAAAATTTGCGTCCGCAGGCGATCTTCGATGCTCTTTTGTTGCGTGAGATTGATCCGCAGAATGAAATCGCCGTGCTGGAAAACACCTGGGAACCTGTGCTCGAGCCCAAGAGCAAAAAACCGGTCGAGGAACCCGACTACACCATTGACGTTATCATTAAAAACGGCGACGGTTGGCATCTTTCCCGCAAGATCATCTTCAACCGCGAAGACCTGCTGCCCAATCGTCAAATCATTTATGACAAGGCCGGCAACGTAGCCACGGACGCACGCTACGAAGCCTACGGCAACTACAACGGCATCCAGTTCCCCTC
Source organism: Terriglobales bacterium (assembly GCA_035487355.1). Classification (NCBI taxonomy): domain Bacteria; kingdom Pseudomonadati; phylum Acidobacteriota; class Terriglobia; order Terriglobales; species Terriglobales bacterium. Next base: position 99,534 of record DATHMF010000025.1, read on the forward strand.
GAAGATCGGCATCAACCGCCCGCAAGAGGAATACGACATTATTTTAGAGGTGGTGAAGGCCAAGTTTAACGAGCCGCTCGCCGATGAGCAGTTTCAGTTGCCCCAGCCTCAAGGTTCGGAGCTGGTAAGGCTCGACCTGCCGGAGAGCCAACGTTTACAGATTCCGCAACCGCAGGTGCGCCAGAAAAAACCGAAGACACCACAATCTTATGGGCCAGGCGTTCAGAACGCGGATCCCCCTTCCGCCTCGCCTGACCACAGTCAGGACGACAAGCAATGAACAAGCTGATTATTTCCAACCTTGTGCACCGGCCTATTCGCTCGCTGATCAGTATTACTGCGATCGCGATGGAGGTCACCCTGATTCTGGTGATCGTCGGACTCTCGCTGGGCATGCTGAATGACTCCAAGCGCCGTCAGGAGGGCATTGGCGCGGACGTGATGGTGCAACCGCCGGGAGCTTCCGGCCTGGGGTTGTTGTCGAGCGCGCCGGTTCCGGTCGGAGTTGCCGACAAGATCCGCGCCCTCAAGCATGTCAAAGCCGTTACCCCGATCATTACTCAATTCAATACGGCGGGGACGGTAGAAGTTCTTTATGGAATTGATCTCAAAAGCTTCGAGGATGTGGGCGGGCCGCTTCATTACCTGGAAGGGCGCCCGTTTCAGAAGCCTGATGAAATTCTGGTGGATGATTTTTTTGCCGACTACAAAAAGCTTCACGTCGGTTCCAAGATGGAACTCCTGAACCACACCTTTACCGTGAGCGGCATCGTCGAGCACGGGCGCGGAGCCCGCAAGTTTTTTCAGCTTACGGCTTTGCAGGACCTGTTGGGCGCCCAGGGCAAAGCTTCCATCTTCTACGTAAAAGCTGATGATCCCGACAACGCGCAGCTGGTGGCGGATGAAATCAAGGGTATTGACGGCATGCAACAGTACACGGTCCGCACCATGAGGGAATGGCTGACCTTGATGACGCCCGACAAAGTTCCCGGACTAGGGATTTTTATTCAGGTGGTGGTCGGGGTCGCGGTCGTGATTGGCTTCATTGTCATTTTCCAGGCCATGTATACCGCGGTGATGGAGCGCACCCGCGAGATTGGCATTCTGAAGTCCTTGGGCGCTTCCAAGGCTTACATCATGAACGTGGTGCTGCGCGAAACAGCTTTATTGTCTATCGCAGGAATTGTGCTCGGAGTGTTGATTAGTGCCATAGCGCAGCGCGGGCTGGTGCAGCACTTTCCCACGATTCGTGTCGAGTTGACCGGGCAATGGATTCTCAACGCAGTCGTGATTGCGCTGGTGGGCGCGCTTCTGGGCGCTATTTATCCTGCCTTTAAGGCCGCGCAGAAAGATCCTATTGATGCCCTGGCCTACGAATAGTGGTGGGGAGTCTGGATTTTTAAAATCCGTGATCATCCATAAAATCCCTGGTTAATTTTTTGACTTTCTTGTGCATGGAGACGAGAGCCTCTAATATGTAAGACTCCATGCGCTTATCATCGCTCCTCAATATTTCTGCCACGCAGCGCCGCCTGAGTTCTTTCCGTTTGTACGACTTGCTGGTGCACGTGTTCGTAGTCATCCTGCTGATCTCGAATATCGTCGCTCCCAAGATTTGCGCCTTCGGCCCGTTCCGCCTCAGCGGGGCGCAGTTATTGTTTCCGCTGACCTACATCTTCGGCGACATCTTTACTGAGGTCTACGGATACGCTGGCTCGCGCCGCGCCATCTGGCTGGGTTTCTTTTCTTCGGCCCTGCTGGCGCTTATGAGCTTTATTGTGGTGCGCCTTCCCCCGGCGCCGGAGTTTCACAGCCAAGCCGCGCTGGCCACAGTGCTCAACCCTATTACGCGCGTGCTTGCCGCTAGCCTGATTGCCTTCTGGGGCGGGGAGTTCGTCAACTCCTACGTGCTGGCTAAGATGAAGCTGTTTACCAAGGGACGCTGGCTTTGGACGCGTACCGTAGGTTCTACCGTTGCCGGCCAGGCGGTGGACACTATTCTGGTCATCGTCGTACTCTTCTACGGCAAATATTCCTGGCTGCTTATGGGCAAACTCATCGTTTCCGGATACCTATTCAAAGTGACGTATGAAGTTCTAGCCACCCCGTTAACCTATTGGGTAGTGAACTCGCTCAAGCGCGCTGAAGGCGTGGATGTCTACGATCGAGGTACGAATTTCAATCCGTTTGGCAAGGAGCAGGTGAAGGAGTCGCAGGAAGCAACGGCGTGAAAGCGCAGATTAGAATCTTGCCGAGTAAGCCGATTTAATGGTAAAGATGAAAAGTAACGTCAACATTGAGTTGTACTGCGACGGGTTCGCCGTTTCTCATGGCGGGCTCGAAAGTCCATTCGGAAACTGCTTGCACGGCGCTTCCGTCCAACCCCGAGCCTAAACATCGAACAACCCGGATGCGCACCACTTTTCCTTTTTCATCAACTACCAGCCATAGTATGACATCACCTGCAATTCCGGCTCTTCGTGCGTCTTCTGAATATTCCGGGTCGGGCGTATGAATGGACTTAGGCGCACTAACATTTTCTTTTTCTGAAGCGCCGTCTTTTTTTACCCTGGTTACTTCATGTGCCGCAGGATCGAAATCAGCGGCCCGCCATGCATCTGGGATCAACTTGTCTAAATCATCATCCCGGGTAAAAAATACTTTTTGAAAAACCCCAAGGATGGTTGGCTCATCCATCTGGGTGGAACCGAACTCGATATCGAGCTGCAGGTTCGTGCCCTGGCGGATAAGCTTTGAGAATTCTTTTTTCTTGTTGTCGTACTCACCAACGATGCGCGGTCCGCGAAGAATAAGTTTGTCTTTCTTGACCTCAACCTTCTCAATCTGGAACTGGGCAGCACACCAGCACCCCTTGTAGCCGACCGTCTTATCCCCTTTGACCAAGGCGCCCTGGGAATCGAAGGTCAGGTGGTCGCCACCATAAAAATTGCGGATCAGGAGTACTTTCTTCAGAAACCTCTCTTGCAAATGTTTTTGCAAATCTTTGGCCTCGTCGGCCTGAAGCGGGATAAAAGCCAGGACAAGCACTGCCAGAACAGGTATCCGAGATTGCATCAGGAATCTCATACTGTGGTTACAAGGGTGTGGCAACAGGTTACCATTATTTATTTGGTTGGTTTCGGTTCACCGAAGGGTGCCAGCCCCCATTCCTGCGTTGACAGTGGTCTGGGCTCTAGGCTATCCTTAAATCTCTGTTAGTCTGCAGTTGGCCCGCCCGTGGGTGGCTCCGTGATTTGAGCCGGAGTTGGCCCATCATGCAGTAATCGAGAGAGCGGTTTTCTGCGGTTCTTTCATTATTTATATTTTTCTTTCATTTTTGATTGGGAGAAAGTTCTATGTCTACGTATTTCCCCGGAGAGGGCGAAATCGCGCGCAAGTGGTATGTGGTGGATGCCGATGGGCAAACCCTCGGCCGTCTGGCCGCTCGCGTGGCGCGCATCCTTACCGGCAAAGAGAATGCTGCTTATACGCCTTTTCTGGATACCGGCGACCATGTGGTCGTTATTAACGCGGAAAAAATCCGCGTCACCGGGCTCAAGAGCGAGCAGAAGATGTACCACCACTACACCGGCTATCCTGGCGGCTTGAGATCAGAGCAGCTCCGCAAGCGCATTATCCGCAAGCCCGAGGCGGTTGTGGAAGGAGCCATTTTGGGAATGCTGCCCAAATCGAAACTGGGACGCGCCATGGCTTCGAAGCTAAAAGTTTATCGTGGTGACAAACATCCCCACGCGGCGCAGAAGCCTCAAGCTCTGAAGCTGGCATAACACCGAGTACTCACTTTGTGAGTACGACCTATTTTTTAAGGATTGAGAATGGCAGAAACGGTTCAATACTATGGCACGGGACGGCGCAAATCCAGCGTCGCGCGGGTTTTCCTGCGTCCCGGCACGGGCGATTTCACGGTGAACGGCCGTGCTTTCGATCAATATTTTGTGACGGATTCGCAGCGTGGCGCGGCCAAGCAGCCGCTGGTCTCGAGCGAAACCGCCGCCACGTTTAATGTGGTGGCCAATGTTTCCGGCGGCGGCATTAACGGCCAGGCCGACGCAGTTCGCATGGGCATTGCCCGTGCGTTGCTCGTGTTCAACGCTGAATTCCGCAAAAAGCTGAAGGCCGAAGGGTTTCTCTCGCGCGACTCGCGCGGCAAGGAGCGCAAGAAGTACGGGCAGAAGGGCGCCCGCAAGCGCTTCCAGTTCTCCAAGCGCTAATTTTGGAGAGTACAAGTTTTCTCGGGTCCAACTGCTTTTGGTTGGAACCGAGATAAGCAGCACACAGTAGTAAATTTTCCCGCACTCGTTTCATGGTGCGGGTGACGGGAATGTAATCCTGAGCGATACAGGCCGCAATGGGCCCCGCAAGGGATGCAATCCAATTTCAAAGGAGGGTTGTTTGGCGACAATTACCATGAAAGAACTGCTCGAAGCGGGCGTCCACTTTGGGCATCAAACCAAGCGCTGGAATCCCAAGATGAAGGAATACATCTTCGGCGAGCGCAATGGCATTTACATCATTGACCTGCAGAAGACGCTGAAGATGTTCAAAGATGCGTCCAAGTATGTGCAGGATGCGGCCGCCGAAGGCAAGATCATTCTTTTTGTCGGCACCAAGCGTCAGGCGCAGGAAGCGATCTCCGAAGAGGCCACCAAGTGCGGCATGTTCTACGTGAACAACCGCTGGCTGGGGGGCCTGCTTACCAACTGGGTGACCGTGCAAAAGTCGGTCAAGCGGCTCAAGGAACTCGACGAGATGGCCACCGATGGCCGTTACGACCTGCTCCCCAAGAAAGAAGTCATCAAGCTGGAGCGCGAGCGTAAGCACCTGCAGGCCAACCTGGCGGGCATCAAGAACATGAACCGCCTGCCCGATATCCTGTTCGTGGTTGACTCCAACAAAGAGCAGATCGCGGTCAAGGAAGCGCGCAAGCTGGGCATTCCGGTCGTCGCCGTGGTGGATACCAATTGCGACCCGACCGAAGTGGATATGGTCATCCCCGGTAACGATGACGCGCTGCGTGCCATACGGTTGTTTACTTCTAAGGTTTCTGAGTCTATCGCCGAGGGCGTGCAGACTGGCATGAAATCCGGCGAATTGGCTGCGCTTGCCGAGGGTCAGGCTGCTGAAGCTGGTTCCGAAGCTGCTCCCGTCTCCTACGATGAGGAAGGGAAGGAGTATCCCGGCGAACCCAGCGAAATTGCAGTGGGTGCGCAGCCCGATGCCGACAACATCAGTATGGAAGAGGTCCTGGAACAGACTGCCTCCAAAGGGCGCAAGCTCCCTGCAGCAGCGGCCCCGGTAGAACCGGTTGAAGCCGGCCCTGACCAGGTTGAATCGCGCACGCTGTAAAATAGAGCCTAACCCCTGTTTCGCATGTGAGCGGAAGCAGAAATCAGGCCACGGATTTTCACGGATCAACACGGATCCCTTGAATAGAAATCCGTGCTCATCCGTGAGGATGTGTGGCCTTTGCCGCGTTTAGAGAAGCACGACGAATTTATTTAGAAAGGCATTACAGAAATGGGTACGAGTACCATGAATATTTCCGCCGCCCTGGTAAAAGAGCTTCGCGACAAAACCGGAGCTCCCATGATGGATTGCAAGCAAGCGCTCACCGAATCCAAGGGTGACATTGAAGGCGCCATCATACATCTGCGCAAGAGAGGCATTGCTACTGCGGCCAAGAAGGCGGCCCGCGTGACCAGCGAAGGCTCCGTCACCAGCTACATTCATGCTGGAGGCAAGATCGGAGTGTTGCTTGAGGTCAACTGCGAGAGCGACTTCGTAGCGCGCAACGAACACTTCCAGGAGCTGGTGCACGATATTGCCATGCACATCGCCGCCAGCGATCCCAAGTTCGTTCGCCGGGAAGATGTGACCGCCGCCGATTTCGAGCGTGAAAAAGAAATCTATCGCGCGCAGGCGGCTGCTACCGGCAAACCGGCCAACGTGGTGGAAAAGATCGTCGAAGGCAAGATGTCGAAGTTTTATGAAGAGGTCTGCCTGCTCGATCAGCCCTTTATCAAGGACCAGACCATCTCCGTCGGCCAGCTCATTGCCACCACGATCGGCAAGCTGGGCGAAAACATCTCCGTACGTCGCTTTGCCCGTTTCAAGGTTGGTGACGTTGGCGAGACTATCGCTATTACCAAGCCGGCGCCCGAAGCTGAAGAGAAGTAAGTTAGGCTCAAGTTCACCGGAATTTAACAATGCGACTGAAAACCCGATGCCAGGCATCGGGTTTTTTTATTCCACGCGCACAAACCGCATTTGAGACCGCCGCCTGCGATAAAATACAACCTAAGGAATCAAATCCGGACCCAAGGATTACCCTCTGACTACCGCATTTAAACGCATCCTGTTGAAGATTTCCGGCGAGGCCCTGGCCGCCAAACAAGGCTTTGGTGTTGACGTCACCCGTATTCACGAAGTCGCCGGCGAGATCAGAGAGGTACATAGCCTGGGCGTGGAAATTGCAATTGTGGTTGGAGGCGGAAACTTTTTCCGCGGCGTGGCCGAGCAGGCGCGCGACATGGACCGCGTCTCGGCCGACCATATGGGCATGCTGGCCACGGTCATCAACGCCCTTGCCCTGCAGGACGCTCTGGAAAAGCAACAGGTCTATACCCGCGTCATGACCGCCATTGAGATGAACCAGGTCGCCGAGCCTTTCATCCGGCGCCGGGCCATTCGGCACCTTGAAAAAGGACGAGTCGTTATCTTTGCCGCTGGCACCGGCAGCCCGTATTTTTCCACCGATACCGCCGCCTCGCTGCGTGCCATGGAAATCAAGGCTGACGCTATTCTGAAGGCCACCAAGGTTGAGGGCATCTACGACGCCGATCCCAACCTGGTGAAAGATGCCATCATGTTTGACAAGATCACCTATCTCGAATTCCTCAAGCGCGGTCTCAAGGTCATGGATTCCACCGCCATCAGCATGTGCAAAGACAATAGTCTGCCCATCGTGATCTTCAATCTGAACAAGCACGGCAACATCCGCCGCGTGGTAACCGGAGAGAAGGTAGGCTCGCTGGTCATCGCGTAGATGTAAAGTGACGTCGAGCGCCAGAACTGGGATCCCCAACCCGTGCCGATTTTGGTCGCAATGTGCGAACCCTAGGTAAACGATAAACGTCCCAATTGCCAACTAACTAATTTATAATCATCGCTTTATCCTCGCATGGAGTGATGCGCTATGGCACAGATGGTAAGTATCCCCGCATTAAAAGAAGTGTATGTGCAGCTCAAGACCCGCATGGAAAAAGCCGTGGAAGACTTCCGCCGCGAAATGGCGGCGGTGCGCACCGGCCGCGCCACCGTGAATATGCTCGATACGGTGAAGGTGGATTACTACGGCTCCCTGATGCCCGTGAACCAGATTGCCCAGGTCCACGCCGCCGATGCCCAGCTCATTACGGTGACGCCCTTTGACCCCAGCGCCATGGCGGAGATCGAAAAAGCCATCCGCAGCGCCGATCTGGGATTGAACCCCATGAACGACGGCAAAATGATCCGCATCCCGGTGCCGCCGCTCACCGAGGAGCGCCGCAAGGAGATGGTCAAGCACCTGCATAAAATTCTGGAAGAGCACCGCACCGCCATCCGCAACATCCGTCGCGACGGCAACGATCAGATCAAGAAGGCCCTGAAAGATAAAAAGATTTCCGAAGATGATGAGCGCCGCTCGCTCGAAGAGATCCAAAAGCTCACCGACGACGAGATCAAGAAGATGGAAGAGATGAGCAAGACCAAGGAAAAAGAAGTCATGGAGATTAAGTAAGAGGCGAAGAGCCCTGCCCTTAGCAGGCCTCCGACGGCTTTCCTTGCGGATAAAAGACCTTGAAAATGAAGGTACCCCGCCCTTTGGTTACTGCCTGAAAGTGACCAACTTCGGCTACCATGGCCTATATGAGTAGAGCATGACCCGGGGTCCAATCGAAGACGTTTCTATCAAGGCAGAGGAAAGCAGCTCCGCCTCGGCGCAGACTACCGACAAAATGGGTGCGACCGCAGTTCCAAAAGCACCAAACGGGGAGCAGTCTGCAGCGGCGGTGGTTGCTCCTGAAGCTCCTGTTTCTTCTTCAGCCGCTTCTTCCTCGGCTGAGCTGACGTGGACAGCCGACAACCACCCGCACCGCCGTGTCAGCGATAAAACTCGTCGTTCCATTCTCGCCGGACAAACCATCGTCGCCATAGCCGTGGTCCTGACCATCTGTTATGTCGCCAAACTCGTGCTGGTCACTCTGCTGTTTTCGATTCTATTGGCCTTCATTCTCTTTCCGGTGATGGATTTCCTCGAGCGGATGAAATTTCCGCGGGCCTTCGCCTCCTTGCTGGCGGTGTTGCTGCTGGGCGCTGCCATCTATGCGGCCGCCTACTTCGGCTATAGCCGGGCGGTTGATTTCGTCCAGACCCTGCCCACCTACACCCACAAGATTGAGGGCGCCCTGATGCAGTTCCGTGAGCAGGCCCAGAGGTTCCAGAAGAGCACGGAAGCGGTGCTCCCGGAAACCAGCGAAGATAAAAAGACGCTTAAGGTCCAGCAACAAACCAGTTGGGTGGATTGGGTCACCAGCAGCCTGGGGACGGTGGGTGAAGTTGCGTTCTCCATTTCGTTCATGCCGTTTCTGGTTTATTTCATGTTGAGCTGGCATGACCATGTGCGCGCCTCGACCGTAATGCTGTTCAGCATGGAAAATCGCAATACCGCATACACCACGCTGGGGCGCATCTCGGCCATGATCCACAGCTTTATTAATGGCAACATCATTGTGGGATTATTTACCTCCATCGCCAGCCTGGTGGTCTTCTGGTATCTGCATTTGCCCTATTTCTATTTTCTCGGCTTTATCAGCGGATTTCTTACTTTGGTCCCCTACCTGGGGGTGGTCTTGGCAATGATTCCGCCCTTGGCTGCCGGATTCGGCCAGGTCCACGGCGGCGGCATGCTCACCATTGTGCTTACCGTGCTGGGATTGCACGTATTCGCCATTAACATTCTTTATCCCAAACTGATTGGCCGGCGATTGCAGTTAAATCCTCTGGCGGTGACCATCGCTCTCCTCATCTGGGGATGGCTCTGGGGAGCCGTGGGCCTCATTCTCGCTGTACCACTGACCGCCGCCCTGAAAATCATCTTCGATCACGTGGAGTCGTTGCGTCCCTATGGCGCATGGCTTGGGGAGTAAGTATTAAGCGCTCCGCCCGGCCGGTTGCTGAGATCAAAGCGGCATCACCCGGGGCTAACGCACAGAACCCGTTAAGTTCTTTAAGTATTGATGAAATAAAAACTACTCACCTCTCCAAGAGAGGGCTCAGAGAGCGGGGCGTTCAGGAGAGAATGCTGGCGACGAAGCGCTAGATTACGCTTCTGCCACTACATCTGGGAAGCGCAGCCTGGATTTAGCCAAGGCCTTGGTCAGCAAGTCCTCAACTTCAGGCTCGGCGACATTTTTGGCCAGGGCCAACTCACTCACCAGAAGATAACGCGCGCGTTCCAGCATCTTCTTTTCACGGAAAGAGAGCGGTTTGGTCTGGTTCAGGATGAGCAAGCCTTTGAGCACGACGGCCACATCGAGCAGAGAACCGGTGCGCATCTTATCCGAATTCTCTTTAAAGCGGAACTTCCAGTCGGTGTGGTTCTCGCATTTGCCGTCTATGAGGAAATCCAGGATCTTCTGGACGTCACCGTTCTTAATGACCCGGCGAAGACCTACCGCTCCGATATTGCGGAACGGGATCTCCACTTTCAGGCTGCTGGCTTTGAATTTAAGCAGATAGAACTTTTCTGATATTGCGCCGAGTGTCCGGCTATTAATCTGCTCGATGACGCCTACGCCGTGATTGGGATAAACAACCTTATCGCCAATCCGGAAACCGATATTGTCATTCATGAAGGGCACCCACGGTAAAGTGAAGGGTTACAGGGGAGAAACTAACTAAATTATAACCCCAAGCCAGATGGAAAGCAAGCTGTCTGCCGCTCTCTAAGATATACAAAACGTGAGGGTTAAGGCAAGTGTTGCACAATTTTTAAGCACCAATAGGGCCCTCACTACCATTCAACTAAGCATGACTTTGTAAAGCAATGATTAAAATTTGATCATTTTAGGTGTTCCGGAAGCGGCAAATAGTTCTTCCGGCAACGCCAAAAAAGAGCTTTGGTCGAGACTCGGCTTACCCGTATCAAGCCTGGGGTGAGGGCAGTGTGAGGCGCAGCGGTTTATCGGAATCCTTAGGAAAAAGCCGTTTGAAAGAGGAAAAAGCCCATCTTGAAAAGGTATAATTCCTCTAGGGGCAGCGCCCAGAAGCTTGAAGCTGCCCCTTCTCAATTGAAACCAGCCGAAGCGGGGTAAGCGCGGAGCGAGAGCTGTCGCGCACGAGCGTAGTGCGAGGGCGCAGCAACGAAGCGTTGTGGAGCCCTCAGATAGAAGACCATGCCTGAACATATTAGGAAAAAATTGGAAGAAGAGATAAGGGCGCTTGAGCATGAACTGCATCACGAATTGCCCAAAGAGATAAAGACCGCAGTTGCCTTGGGCGATTTGAGTGAGAACGCCGAATATCAGACGGCCAAGCAACGCCAAACTTTCGTGGATGCACGCCTGGCGCAGCTCAAGAAGCGCATGGCCGAGCTTTCCATGATCAATTTGGCGAATATCCCGAAAGATAAGGTCGCCTTCGGCTCGACCGTGCGGGTGTACGACACTTCCAAAGATGAGAAGATCGAATACAAACTGGTGACCAGCGAGGAATCGGATGTGGCCAAAGGTTTGATCTCCACCACCTCTCCCATAGGCCGGGCGCTCATGGGAAAGAAAGTGGGAGACACCGCCACCGTTGTTACTCCTGCCGGAAAACGCGAACTTGAAGTCCTGAAACTGAGCACGATTCACGACGAAGGGTAGCAACCACTTTTAGGGCTATACAGCTCCAAACTGTAATGTAGTAGGCATGTTGGATGCGTGCCTCACTGAATTGAAAACCACATGACCTGGACCCACGCCTTCGGACGAGCCTGCCGCGTGCTTTTGCACGCTATCGTTCGTGGTCTGGCCCTGACCCGCATCTCTCCTAACGTCCTCACATTTCTTGGGCTGGTCATCAACATCGGCGCAGCGGTCCTGTTCGGCCTGGCCAATGCTGAAAATTACCAGCGCATGTTTTTCTATGCCGGTCTGGTCATCATCGGCGCCGGCATCTTTGACATGGTGGATGGCCGGGTCGCCCGCGCCACCAACCAGGTCACCACCTTCGGGGCTTTCTTCGATTCCGTCATTGACCGCTACAGCGACGTCGCTCTTTTCTTCGGGCTGCTCGTCTACTACGCCCGCGCCAACCGCTTCTTTTATGTGGTCATGGTGGCTTTCGTCATGGTCAGCTCCGTGATGGTCAGCTATACCCGCGCCCGCGCCGAATCGCTCATCAGCACCTGCAAGGTAGGATTCATGGAGCGGCCTGAGCGCATTGTCCTGGTCATCATCGGCGCACTCTTCAATCGCTGGGGAACCATGGCGCCCTGTCTGTGGGTGATCGCCGTGCTCTCGACCATTACCGTCATCCATCGCATCCGCTTCACCTATCAGCAAACCAAAATCATGGATGCCACCCGCCTCAACATTGAAGCCGAAGCCGATGCCGATCACGTAACTTCTGTAGTTGGTAAATAGCTTTGCCCGACTCCCCTTTTTTGGCTAAGTCCTCAGATAGAATGAAAATGCGAGAAGTTTTTTAGAGTGGACCTGCACAAAAATTCTCCAGTCTTATTGCTCCATGGCGGTGCCTGGGCGATTCCCGACGATATGGTCGAAGCCCACCTGCACGGCGTGCGCACAGCCTTGTCCGCCGGATGGCGTTTGCTTGAAGCCGGCGCGACCGCCCTGCAAGCCGTGGAAGCTGCGGTCGTCGCCATGGAAGACGACGAAACCTTCGACGCCGGGCGCGGCAGCTTTCTCACCAGCGACGGGCACGTTCAGCTTGACGCTCTCATGATGGATGGCGCCACCTTGCGTGCCGGCGGCGTCGGATGCGTGGAGCATATCCGCAATCCCATTCGCCTGGCGCACAAAGTGCTGACCGAAAGCCCGCATGTTTATCTGGTGGCCGAGGGCGCCGAGCGCTTCGCTCAGGAACACGGCATCGAACTTTGCGATAACAACGACCTGATCATTCCGCGCGAGATTGAACGCCTGCGCCAGTTCAAGACCCAGACTGCGGCCGGCGAGCCCGATTTGACCTTTGCCGGGAAATCGCCCGCGGCATCGCATGACACCGTCGGAGCGGTTGCTTTGGATGCGGATGGGAATCTTGCCGCTGCCACCTCCACCGGCGGCACTCTGAACAAGACTCCGGGACGAGTCGGCGATTCCTCCCTGATCGGTTGCGGATGCTACGCCGATAACTTCCGCGCAGCCGTCTCCTGCACCGGATGGGGCGAGCCCATCATGAAACTGGTCCTGGGCAAGTGGGCCTGCGACCGGGTCTCCGAGGCAGATGCGCCCCTTGTTGTAGCCGAACAGTCCATCGCGTATTTAAAGAACCGCCTGAACGGCCACGGCGGCATGATCCTGCTCGACAGACAGGGCCGTGCCGGTGTTGCCCATAACACTCCGCGCATGGCCTGGGCACTGAAAGACAAACAGCGCGAACACGTGCAGGTGGAAGGCAAGATAATTCTGGGCTGACAACCCGAAACTGTTTTTCGTCGTAAAGTTCTCTGAAAAATCTCTGAAAATTTGTGTCATCGGCAGCATTTTTTTTTCATCCCGATGGGAAGTCTAAGGCAGCAAGCGCGTGGTATTCTGACGCCTGAGCTTTTCCTGCCACCCGGAGAATCCACATGCGAATCGCAAAACTAATCGTCACCGCTTTTATCCTCGTTCTGATCACAGGCGTCCTGCCGGCTTTTGCACAAACCGACTGGGAGGTCGCAAAAACATTTCACGTCGGCGGCGAGGGCGGATGGGACTATCTCACCGTAGACCCCGATACGCACCGGCTCTACGTTACGCGCAGCACGCACACTTTGGTGATTGACGGCGATTCGGGCAAGACCATCGCCGATATTGCAGGCCAGAAACGTTCGCATGGCGTCGCTATCGTTCCCAAGGCAGGCCGCGGGTTCATCAGTGACGGTGGTGGCGACGGCGCCATCGTGATCTTTGACCTCAAGACCAACGCGGTCCTGGGTACAGTCGCCGCACTACCCGATGCCGACGGCATCATCTTTGACGCTTCCAGTGGGCTCGTCCTCGTCGTGTCGGGAGATAAGGGAGTGCTGATGACGCTTAAGCCTGATATTGATCCCAAAACGGGAAAGATAGACGCGCCCATTGATCTCGGCGGGTCGCCCGAATTTCTCGCTGGCGATGGCAAAGGCAAGGCCTACATCAATCTCATGGATAAGAACGAGGTCGCGGTGGTTGACCTCAAAGCGCGCAAGGTGCTTTCGCGCTGGCCGGTTGCGCCCGGTGGCGCGCCGGTGGGGATGTCTATGGATACCAAAAAACGCCGCCTGTTCATCGGCTGCCGCAACCCGCAGAAGCTGATCGTGATGAGCGCCGATGACGGCAAGCTGCTGGCCGATCTACCCATTGGCGCGGGTGTGGACGCTACCAAATTCTTCGACAAGCAGGCGTTTGCAAGCTGCCGTGATGGCTCGCTCGCCGTGGCCGGCGAGATCTCGCCAGGAAAGTTCGAGATCGTCGAGACCGTAAAGACGCCACTGGGCGCAAGAACCATGGGCGTGGACCCTCCGACCGATACAATCTACATGCCCACGGCCGAGTTTGAGGAAGCCAAACCCGGAGCCCGGCCTGCAGTCAAGCCCGACACATTTATGATCGTCGTCGTCGCCCGCCACACCGCCAAGTAGCGGAATACGGTTTTGGTTGAGTGGGCACATCCGTATCCGGCTGTGCCCATTCTGCTGTCCGCTATAACGAGCCCTTGCGTATCTGGATGCCGCCCACGTGGTTGCGGATCACGATGGCAGGGCCGCCGCCGTTAATCGTGCCTTTTAATTCCCCATCAGAAGACGCCTGCATGGTGATGGGAAACTCGGAATGAATTCTGCTCGTGTAGCCGTTCCCGCGCGCATCGAGGGTGGCCTTAATCGCTTCCGGCAGATAAAGGGTAATTCCGCCTCCGAGGGTTTCAAAGAAACTGTCGCTCGTAGGTTGGCCGGTGATTGCGGCCCGTATGGAGCCGCCCGAGGTCCTGGCCTGCACAGCGTTTCCGGCGGCGGCAATTTCAATGCTTCCACCCGCGGTTTGGGCTTCCACCTTGCCACTGATCCTACCCAGGGCGATGGATCCGCCGGCGGTATTGGCCTTTACATCGCCACTCACGTCGCCGCACTGAATGGATCCGCCGGCGGTGCGCAGCTCGGTATTGCCCTTCGCGCCGCCGAGATCAATATGGCCACCCGCCGTCTGGGCATAAACAGGGCCGCCGATCTTGCCGATGCTGAGATGTCCGCCTGAGGTCTGCGCCTCGACCTTGCCATCTATGTCTCCGATCTCCATATGTCCGGCGTAGGTGGCAAGGTCCAGGTTGAATTGCCTGGGCACGGTAATGGTGAAATCCATCTGCCGCAGGTTGCCGGCATAAGAAAGACAACGATGGTCGCGGCACAAACTGCGGCCGGCCCCGCCGCCTTCATCGGATGGCTCCCACCCGGTCTTGAACTTTGCCCGATAGTGGATCGTGTCGCCTTCCTGCGAGGCTTCGATCTCCAGATCGTCGAGGATCTTTTTGGCTTCCTCCGCCGTGAATGCGTGGACCTTGCGGTCCAATTGAATGGTTGCAGTTTGCGCCTCACCCGCCTTGACCGTGACTGCGCCGTACTCGGAGGCGAAGGTAAGAGTGCCTCCCGGGTGCACATTGAAGCTCTTTTGCGGATGATCTTCGAGTTCGTCACCGTATAACATCGGTGCGCGCAGGAGCAGCGCTGTGCATAACGCCGCTGACAACAAAAATAATGCCCTGATTCGGTTTTTCATAGAAAGCCTCCGATCCATTGGTCAGGAGGTTAGACGAACCTGCTTCTTCTGGGTGAGCCGGGAAAGTAGTGCGGGGTGGGGGGGGACTTGCTGCTGGTCAAAAAAAGGCATGGAAGAGAAGAAACAGCTAGTAAAATCAAGGCTTCCAGCGCCCGGGGTGGGGGGATAAGCTGGTAGTCTTTAGTCCGCAGTTCTCGGGACCCACATCGTGAGTGAATTTTCAAAGAGCTAAGAGACCACAGCCGCATTCTGGATGCGGCACTCTTTGCTTCGAGAAATAGTCCTGCCGTTCCTCGCGAACATGATGACATACAGTTCTTCAGGATTAAAGATTTTGATATCACGGTGATACCACTTTTTGGCCAAGGGTGATCACGGATTTAAAGACAAAGCCCCACGCGCGCAAGCTCTACTGCTTTTTCGTGGATGCAGTTTGCTTCTGCAACTCAGAGCGGAATGCCTGTTCCCGTTCGGCCACGTAGTTTTTGTAGCCCTCGGGATCAATATAGGGGTTCACTCCACCGGCGTTCAATTTTGCGGACATCTGAGCGTATTTGGCTTCCATTCCGTAGTAGTTCCCGTGCGCGCCCAGGAAAACATCACAGGGAAGCGACTTGAGCACCCCAAATCCGCGTGCGTAATCATCGGCGATCTCGGGATAGTGCGCGTTATTCACCAGCTTGTATCCCGGATTGACGTTGGGGCTGCCGACGATCACAACATCGTAAGTTTTGCCCGCCTCGCGAACTTCCAGGCTCCAGGTGGTACAACCCCGGGTATGCCCGGCGGTCTTATGGGCAGTCAGTACGGTATCGCCGAGCTTTACCTCGTCACCATCATGCAGCACGCGATCCACCTTGGTCGCCGGATACCACAGGCTCGGCGAGTCGCCGTACTGGAAGTCGCTCTTGCCGCCTGACTCGACCACGCCGACGTCGCCATCCATGACCATATATTTGGCGCCGGTCAGCTTCTTCAGCTCGGCGCTGCCTCCATCGTGGTCGAAGTGACCATGGCTGATCAGAAGAATTTTGACATCGGCGAAGTGAAACCCCAGTTTTTCAATGCTCTCGCGAATCAGCGGGACCGAACTTTTCAGATTGGCGTTAATCAGAATGTGCCCTGCGGGTGTCGTAATCAGGTACGAGGCCAGCCCCCGGCTGCCGACGTAATAGATATTGCCGATCATGCGGTGCGGGGGGAAGGGCTCACTCCAATCCGGGGAATCAGGTACTACGGCGTTAACTTGTGTGGAGGCATTAGCCGGAGTGGGGTTTGCTTGCGCGAACAGGCCGCCAGCCAGGACTAAGACCAGTGTAAGCATCATCAGTCGAATGAGCATATGTGGAATGAGTATACAGTTACTCCATTCTTGAGATCGTGGGAGAGCAACCTCTGGTCAGCGGGTATTCAGAACCAAAGTGAGATTATCCGCGTAGCCATCGTTATAGTAGGGTTCAACACGTTTCATGGAGAGTTCCAGAACGACGGTGTGCGTGCTCGGTGGAATTGATCCAGTAGCATGACGCGGCAGCAGACCGGTGATGGACTTGCGGTCGCGAGCCGTGACCGGGCCGATCTTGGAAGTTCCCAGGCTCCGGCCGTTTGCATCCTTGAAAGTTGCAGTCAGCGTCGCGGTGTCATTCTGATTGTGAAAACCACCGAGAAACCCTGACAATGTGAACCCCACCTTTTTGGCATCTATCAGTGAAGCACCCGCAGAAACATCAATACTTTGCGTGGCGCTCGCGAAGGCGCAGTTGTGACCGCCGGCGAAGAAGTTCTTTCCGCGATCGCAGCAAATCCTGGAAACGCGGATCGGAGTGCAAGCTGTCGAAGGCCGG